>JAYTMI010000877.1:0-3365 GCA_043728625.1 Saprospiraceae bacterium
ATACCACAAGCGCGCTACATTTTACTACAAATCAAGCTGACCAACAAGGGGTATTAAACTGACCAACAAAGGGTACAGTTTTTTACAATTTCTAAATGCATGTGTAAATCATGTAAATTATTTTGAATATTATATAACACATATCACTGCGAAGGCATTCAACTTTGTCCTCGTATTTAATTAATCATTCTTAAAATTTAAAACGATGAAAAATATCAGTCAGTTTAAAACCACAATGCTTCAATCGGCTTTCATCGCTGCAGCTTTCTTAGGTGCATCGTCTTGTACCGAAAGTCAAAAACAGCAAAAACCTGAAGATACTAAAGAAGTGGCAGAAGAACGCAATGAAGCAAAATTCAACACAGCCAAATCTGAAAAAGATGCGCAGTTTCTTGTCAATGCCGCTGAAATCAGTTTGCAGGAAATCAAATTAGGGCAGTTGGCTCAAAAAAACAGTACAAAAGCAGATGTTAAAGAAATGGGTAAAATGATGGAAAACGCCCATACCAAATCCTTAGCTGATTTGAAGGCGTTGGCTATGAAAAAATCTATTACTATCCCAACTGCACCTACAAATGACGCTGAAGAGGCTTTTAAAAAATTGAGCCCTGACAAGGGTACTAAATTTGACAAAGAGTATTCTGATATGATGGTCGATGGTCATAAAGATGCCATAGCGAAATTTGAAAAAGCCGCTACCGATGCCACTGATGAGGACATAAAACAATGGGCTTCAGCTACTCTCCCAACATTGCGCACTCACTTGGATTATGCGATGATTTGTCAGAAGAAATACGAAAAAATGAAATAAATCATTAAAAAATATCAAAACAAAGATGGACAACACAAAAAATTTGGTCGCCCACGAAGGCGTAGAAAAACTAAAAGAAATGGTCGATAAAATAGACATGTGTCTTTTTTGTACCCATCTAAAAACTGACGACGGATCGAAGGCTCGCCCTATGAGTACGCAAGAGGTAGATGCGGCAGAGCAAATTGCAAAATGATCAAGAGCGATTTTTAAAAAAAATGGTGGATTTTTTGGAAGAAAAACCAGACGCTACTATCAATATTTATCCTCAATATTTTGCAGCAAAAGAGAAAGAGTACATTTTATTTTTTGAAGCCAAGAAGAAATATTATTTAGCAACCAATAAAGTAGATGGTCAGTCTTTAAGTAAAAAAGACTCATTGAAGGTGGATAAATTGTCTGTAAAAGATACTTTATTTCTTGATTATTTGAAAAAACATGTGAATGGAAAAATGTCATTTACCATTCAAGATAAATGCGCTAAATTAGTCGGTTTAGACATTGTCAATGCTAAATATAAGCAGTTGAGTGATGCCAGACTTAATGCATTTACTGCTGAATTTAAGAAAAAAGGAGTAGATAAACGCCTTAAAATTTCAGAGGGTAAAGAAGTCGTGCCTTATAATGGTTTTTCATTTTATAAAATAGATTACAAGGGTGAATTTCCTGAATCGCTCATCAAAGCTTATCAGAAAATGAATAAACTGAACGATGAAGCCCCTCGAAAGAAGTTTAAAGAAAAAAGAAAAAAGGCAACGCCCAAAGACTTGAAAGTTGAAATTATTACCCATTACAAATTACCCATTACACATAATACCGCCCCCCCCTCAGTATTTGGGCTTGAAAAATGATTTATTACAATAAAAAAGAAACAAAATGAACAATTTATTTAGAGGATTAATTTCTGGTTACGGCGCGAGCAAATTAGGTGGAGGCTGTATCAGCACTGTGGTCATATTTATCATCATATGGTTGATACTTGGGCAATGTAATTAAGGGATACTTGAAAAAACACCCCCTCAGTATAAGCATGAAAATTGAGGTAAAAATCGTTTAGCATAAGCTCTCAACTTTAAATTTTAACATGCTATTTTTAATATTTCGCAAACAGCAACAACATGACAGCAGCAAAAAGTTTAGGCATTTGGATGGATCATTCAAGCGCGCATTTGATGGAATTTTCTAATGATTCTATCGAAACCAACATCATTGAATCTAAGAACATGCAGGGTGACAAAGAGCATGATATGAGCAGGGGTGAAAAAATGATGCATAACAGGCAGCAGCAGCAAGACTCGGATTATTATAAAAAATTGGCTGAGACTATCAAAAATTATGAGTCGGTCATTCTATTTGGACCGACGGATGCCAAAGCTGAATTGTACAATATTTTGAAAGCCGATCATCATTTTGACGACATCAAAATTGAGGTGAAACAAACTGATAAAATGACTGAAAATCAAGAACATGCTTTTGTTAAAGAACATTTTACGAAGCATTAATCATTAAATTTTTATAAAATGAAAAATAAATTGGATAATACGCATCAGCCTAAATCAAAAACGGATAACGCCACTGATAATGAGGCACCGGGTTATCCACTCTATCCTGATAGCGAAGATATATACCGCAAATCTCACAAAGAAGCGGATATAGTACCAGAACAAGTGTCGAAATTGAAGGATTTGACGGAAGAAGATAGGCTCGAAATCATCCGCGAAAAAAACTTTAATGATGATTCAATTGGCAATGAGTAGGGGTGCCCCTACGTGGGCATCCTGCTACGTGGGCATCCTGCTACGTGGGCACCCTGCTACGTGGGCATACATAACATTAACATAATACGTGGGAGGATGCCCACGTAGGGGTGTCCCAACCCAAACGAACGTTTGGTTGGGAAAATGATTATATTTTTATGGTAAGAGGGTGCGCCACATGGTTTGTTTGTTACTGAAAAAGATAGGTTAAATAATGACTTATTGGATTTTATCAAAGGCACACAGATTAATCGCAAGTCACCTGAGCTTGAGCAGTCATACACCAATGTTCTGTAAGCACCCCTCAGTAAAACGACACAACTTGCAGCAAGTCAATTTGAAAACTTGCTGCAAGTTTTAAGGCTAAAATTTTAACAATTAATAATTTAAAAAACAATTAAAATGAATACTGAACAATCAATAGACGTGCTAAACGCACTCATCGTCATTAACAATGACAGAATCGAAGGCTACATGACAGCCACTAAAGAAACAGAGGAATCCGATTTGAAAACGCTGTTCGCTCAATTTGAATATACAAGCCAAAAATGCAAAGCTGAGCTTGTAAAGGAAGTTCAAAGATTGGGTGGCGAGCCTGCTGAAGGTACCAAAACTACAGGCAAAATTTACAGAGCTTGGATGGATGTCAAAGCCACTCTGACAGGTCATGACCACAAAGCCATCCTCAATTCATGCGAATATGGCGAAGACGTTGCCGTTGAAGCCTACGAAGATGCTTTAAATAATGAGACGGAAAACATATCTTCCGAGCAACAAACCATGTTGAGATCACAGCT
>JAYTMI010000878.1:0-1815 GCA_043728625.1 Saprospiraceae bacterium
TTTGTTTGAACGGTTTAAGCCGTTTAAGGTTTCAAAGCACTACTTATTTTTTACTATCCACCTTTTATACCATGAAAAAAGGGTATATAAAAACCAAATAAAATGGGCGTTTTGGTAGTTTTTGTTGTTTAAAAAATCAAAAATCAACTTTTGTAGCACTTTACCTTGAAATTGAAAGGTCGAAATAAAAGACGAATCGTGGCAAAGGTTTTTCAATTCGGCTTGCAAAACCCCAGTTCGCAACCATTGGTCTAATGGAATAGCAAAACCTTGTTTGGGTCGCTCCATCATTTCTTGTGGTACGTATTTGTACAAAATTTTTCGCAACAAATACTTCGCTTGCTTATCTTTTATTTTGAGCGAATCGGGCAAAGCACAAGCAAATTCGATAATTTTATGGTCTAAAAAAGGTTCGCGCCCTTCCAATGCCACTTGCATCGTCGCTCTGTCCACCTTTGTCATAATATCCCCTTCAAGATATGTTTTTACGTCAATAATACCCAAATATGAGATGAGTCGTTCTTTATTGGGCAGCGACATTTTAGGTGAAAAACGTGGCTCATATAATGGAAATAACTTTTTTAAACTTTCGGCTGTCGTGTAGGTGGATGATTGGTTGAAAAAATCAACAATATCAGTCGCACCTATGCCTTTTTTAAATTTTGAAAATTTATTGCCAACACCTGAGTACCCCCTCAGTATAGGCAACTTCGAAGCATTCTTTTCAACCCAATTGGGATTAATGGGCGAAGCTGCATGGTGCAACAATTGGCGTACAGGTCGGGGTATTTTCTGAAATTTTGGAAAAAAGTTTTTAGCAATTTCGTACTTCGTATAACCGCCAAAAACCTCATCGCCACCATCCGCCGAAAGACTCACTTTTACTTGTTGTTTGGCTAATTGAGCGACAATAAATGTCGGAATACAAGAGCTGTCGCCAAAAGGTTCATCATAAAAATCAGAAATTTTTGGGATAACTTCTTTGAAATCAGCCTCTGAACAGTATAATTCTGTGTGATCTGTACCTATATGCTGGGCAATTTTCTTTGCAAAATGGGCTTCATTAAAGCGGGCATCTTCAAACCCAATAGTAAAGGTTTTGAGCTGTTGATTGGTTTGTTTTTGTAAAAGCGCAACAACGAGAGACGAATCAATGCCACCACTTAAAAACATACCTACTGGCACATCGGCAACCATGCGCAAACCAAAACTTTCACACAAAAGCGGTTCTAACTCCTCTAAAATCAGGTTTTCAGGTCTTGTATCGAGCGTTTTTTGCTCGAAAATGGTCTCTATATCCCAGTAGGATTCTGTAGTTATTGCTTGCGTTGTCGTGTCTATTTCTACAAAATGTCCCGAATTTACTTTGTGCGCATACTCAAAAATACTGAGGGGGGCTGTAATGTAGCCTTGTTGCAAAAATAAAGAAACAGCTTTTTGATTGATTGATTTATCAAAACAGGGATGCTCATGGAAGGCTTTTAACTCCGATGCAAACAGAAATAATCCGTCCTTCCAATACCAATAAAGGGGCTTCACGCCTACTCTATCTCGACATAAAAGCAGTTTTTTTGTTTCCCTATCCCACAATGCAAATGCAAACATACCTCTGTATTTATGCACAGCCTTTTTACCCCAAGCTTTGAAGGATTTGAGAATGACTTCTGTATCTGAATCTGACTGAAAAGTATAGCCTAATGATTGTAATTCACGCCTAATCCGTTGGTAATTATAGATTTCGCCATTAAAAACAAGGACAAAATTCTCCCATTCAAAAGGTTGATTACCGGCTTCTGAAAGATCAATAATTGACAA
>JAYTMI010000879.1:0-2082 GCA_043728625.1 Saprospiraceae bacterium
CAACGGTATCCATTCATACAAACAGGTGCTTTTATGCCCTATCTACTATCGCCACATCTTTTTGAACGCGACGAAACAATAATTCGCCATACGCTCGAAACTTTTGATCTCGCTGCTCAACGTATTCAAGAGGCTATTCAAAATTTCGAAAAAGAAGAAGTAGAGGCTACTCGACAAAAGAATGAAGACCGTGACGCTCGCCTCGCCGAACTTTTAAAACGCAAAAAGAAGTAAAATACTGAGGGGGGTGTTTTTAAAACTTTGACTAAACGTCTTTAATATGAGCTACAAAAAACATTTTCAAAAGACACTCACAAAGCACTTTCCGCAAAGAGAGCCATCGTTGCAAACCCAAATTGATACTGTGTTTGAGGTTATTCAAAAAGATATTGGTTTTTCTATAAACGCTAAAAACCCAATGGATAAGCGGATGCAAATCGCTGGATATTTTTTAGCAACTATAAAAGTATTAGACAATGAACAACTCAGCTATGACGATATTAGAAACATCATCATAGAAATTGCTTATGAATACGTGAGACCTAAGAATAAAATTCATGCTTTTCTGAAAACATTGCCCGTAAAAATGATGGGAACAATGTTCTCAGATGTTCTTTTGAATTATCTAAAAAAGAAAGTCGCTATAAAAGGGCATCCCGACGGTTTCCGTGTGAATATGTTGACCGATAAAACAGAAACATTAGGCTTTGGTTATGGCTTTGATATTATGGAGTGTGGTATTTGTAAGCTGTTTAAAAAACATGATTATCAAAAATATACACCTATTTTATGCGAAGTGGATCATATCACGTCCAATTTAGCGGGTTTAACTTTGATTAGAACGGGAACAATTGCCAATGGCGCAACAACATGTGATTTTAGGTTTAAGAAACATTAATTTGTATTTTATAAAGTTGAAAAATGAATACAAAAACTATAAATCTTTGGAAATCAATGAACTAATGATGCCCAAAATCTGTTGCTAAAAAGTAGGGGTTAAATTATTAACCTCGATAGTCGTTTAGTTTTTGTTCATTTGAGGACAAAAACCGATTTAAAATCAGTTTTTTAAACAATTAAAAATATTCAATCATGAAATCAGGAAAAGCAATATTAGGTGCATTAGCCGGTCTTGCCGCTGGTGCTGTATTAGGAATCTTATTTGCTCCCGACAAAGGAACAAAAACACGTAAGAAAATCGCTCAGAAAAGCGGTGATTATGTTGATGAATTGGGCGATAAGTTCAATGAATTGGTCAACACAATGTCTCAAAAAATTGACACTTTGAAGGAAGAAGTTTCTACCATGGCAGAAAATGGGAAAGCACAAGCAGATGCGGCTATAAATAAAGTGGCTAATGCTGTGAAATCAAAGATGAGCGAGGAGAATTAAAACTGGCGTTAGCAAAATATCAAAAACAACAGATAAAATACTTGGTAGTGAGTGAAATTTATGTGTTTCTATTTCTAAATCGTTTTTCAACGTTTTAGAAATCTTTGGAACTCGTTTCATTCACTACCAATTTGTTTATTGTCTATGACTATTTAGAAGAGGTACAAACATAAATGGATGAAAATATGGAAACAACACCAACTTTAATAGAATCATTAATCGAGCGCGTCGAAGCTTTGGGCAAAACGACTTTCGAACTGTCAAAACTCAAAGCATTGGAGACGACAACCAATGTCGTGACAGCTTTGATTTCTCGACTCATCCTCCTCATTGTGTTGGCAATATTCCTCACTATTTTAAGTATTGGCGTTGCCCTCATGTTGGGAGACGCTCTATCAAAACCTTATTTTGGCTTTTTTATAGTGGCTGGATTTTACCTCGTCGCTGCCATCGTATTGTATTTCTTCCTGTCAAAATGGATTAAAAAACCTGTTATTGACCTCATCATTCCAGAATTACCTTAACAAACAACGCTATGAAAAAAACAGATTCAGAAACACGTCTTAGAGAAGCCATTCTCCAATTAGAAAAGCAACAAGCTGAAGAAACGGCTCTGTTGAAAGAACAATTTCATCTGGCAGCCCAATCCTTACAACCGCTTAATCTGCTCAAAAAAACATTTAAAGCGGC
>JAYTMI010000880.1:0-12245 GCA_043728625.1 Saprospiraceae bacterium
GTGCAGTCGGCTATCAATTTGCCGATTCTTATCTCTACGGATACTGAGGGGGGTAAATTTGAGTTGTTTGGTGAGAGCGATGAGCGTTATAAAGTCAAAGGTGGCAACCAGTCTATCCCCGATGCCATAGCTAAGAAGTATCCTGACCATATACAACTCAATCGGTCATTAGAAGCCATTAGTCGCAGTGGTTCGAGTTATAATTTGACGTTTTCGGGTATGAAAAACGCTGTAAAAGCCGATTATGTCGTCATAGCCATTCCTTTTTCACGCCTTAAAAATGTCGATATTCGCTTACAAATGCCGCAAGTGAAATGGGATTCTATCAATCACATGGGTTTTGGAACGAATGCTAAATTGATGCTGGGTATGAACAAACATTTTTGGCGCGGACAAGGCTTTCAAGGCTTATGTTATTCCGATGTGGGCATTCCAAATGGTTGGGATAATGCCCAATTACAAAATGCCGACAACGAAACGGCTGGTTTGTCTATCCTTTTTGGTGGTCCTTTAGGCTTGGCTCTTGGAAAAGGGTCAGTTGGTGCGCAAAAAGACAAGTATCTGCCTTTATGGGATAAGATTTACAAAGGCGCAACCGAAAACTTCAATGGCAAAATGGCTCGAATGCACTGGCCCTCCTACCCTTATGCTCTTGGCAGCTATATTTGTTATCGAACAGGGCAATACACGAGCATTGCAGGCGCAGAAGCGATGCCTATTGGCAATGTTTTCTTTGCGGGTGAACATTGTGGCGGTGATTTTTCAGGGTTTATGAATGGGGCGGCTCAAAGCGGTCGTGAAGCGGCGGAGAAAATCGTTGAGAAAGTGGCTAAGTAAGCACGACAAACGAGTGCAGTGACCACGTTCGGGGAACTTCAAAAGTTCCCCGAACGTTTTTGCAGCCCCCCTCAGTAAAAAAGGCTTTTTGAGCACATAATTCTCGATATTTATTAGCTTTGTTCATTCATAAACAAACCAAATATTCAATTATTTTTTAAAATTCAAACCAAATCATGTTTAAAATGAAATACCTTTTACTCTTTTCCTCACTTCTTCTATTTGGCACAGCCTGTCGTTCTGATGAACAGAAAGCACGTATGCCTAAACAATTTGCCATCGAGCAATTGTATGACAATTTAGCCGTCAATGCGGCAGATTTTAGTGCCGATGAGTCCAAAATACTCGTCAGTAGCAACAAAACAGGCATTTACAATGTGTATGAACTGAACACAGTTGATACGTCTATGAAAGCCCTGACAGGTTCTTTGAAAGAATCCTTTTTTGCGAATGTCTATTTGCCAAACAGCAGCCATTTTATTTACTCGGCTGATAAAGGTGGCGACGAAAACAGTCATTTATATCTCGTCAAACAAGGTACACAAGAGGCGGAAGACATTACCAATTGGGCAAAAAGCTCAAACAGTTTCTTCGGTTGGAGTGCCAACAAAACAGCAATGTATGTCAGTACCAATAAACGTGATCCTAAATATTTTGACCTTGTAAAAATGGACATTGGCAAGTGGCAGCCCACACTTTTATTCAAAAACGATTCGGGTTTAACGCCGTCTGCTATTTCTAAATCGGAACGCTATATTGCTTTGGATAAATCCATAACAACTGATAAAAACGAGCTGTATTTATACGATGCGGTCAAAAAAACGACCAAACGCATCAGCAACAACAATGAAGCCACTTGGAATGCGATGGCTTTTGAAAAAAACGACAGCATTATGTATTACGTGACAAATGATGGCAGTGAGTTCAGTTATTTGGTTCGTTACAATATCCAAACAGGCAAAGCCGACAAAGTGTATGAATCAAAATGGGATGTTGTGAACATGAATTTGAGCGAAAATGAGAAGTATCACACCGTTTTTATCAATGAAGACGGCAAAAATAAGGTCATTTTGTTCGACCACGCCACAAATACGCCTATTTCTTTCCCAGAAATCAAAGATGGCGATGTCTTAAATGTCAATATTTCAAACAGCGAGAAGAAAATGCTTTTGACAGTTGGCAGTAGTACAAGTCCGCCCAATCTTTTTCTCTACAATGTTGAAAATAAAGAGTTAAAACAATTGACTTCGACACTCAATAAAGCGATTGACCAAAACGATTTGGTCAAAGCAGAAGTCGTCAGATTCAAATCTTTTGACGGCAAGGAAATTCCCGCTATTTATTACAAACCTTTGCAAGCATCGAAGGAAAATAAGGTCGGCGCGCTTGTATGGGTGCATGGCGGACCGGGCGGACAAAGCCGTGTTGGGTTCAGCAATTCCATTCAATACTTAGTCAATCATGGTTATGCCGTTTTAGCGGTCAACAATCGCGGCAGCAGTGGTTATGGTAAGGCTTATTACAA
This sequence comes from Saprospiraceae bacterium, assembly GCA_043728625.1. Lineage (GTDB taxonomy): Bacteria > Bacteroidota > Bacteroidia > Chitinophagales > Saprospiraceae > JAAFJT01. The sequence continues at coordinate 2,363 of JAYTMI010000880.1, forward strand.
AATGGACAATAAAGACCACTCAAATGGTGACCTAAAAGACTGCGTATGGGGCAAAAAATGGTTGGCGCAACAAAATTATATTGACAGCAGTGCCATTGGTATCTACGGCGGCAGTTATGGCGGTTGCATGGTACTCGGTGCGCTCGCTTTTCAGCCCGATGAGTTCAAAGTCGGTGTGGATTTATTCGGCGTTGCCAACTGGATTCGCACTTTGAGGAGTATTCCGCCGTATTGGGAAGCTAATCGCAAAGCTTTGTATGAAGAATTGGGCGACCCGAACTCTGCCGATAGTGTCCGTTTGAAAAGCATCTCACCTTTGTTCAATTATCAAAAAATCACAAAACCGCTGATTGTTTTTCAAGGCGCAAACGATGTCCGTGTCTTGCAAGCAGAAAGCGACGAAATCGTTGCAGGTGTCAAAAAGAACGGCGTGCCTGTCGAGTACGTCCTTTATACTGACGAAGGGCATGGTTTTGTAAAAAAAGAGAATCAAATCACCACGTCGAAGCGGACGCTGGAGTTTTTGGATAAGCACTTGAAGCCGAAGGTGTTGAATTGAGGAAAAGTTTTGTTGAATGACACCCCCTCAGTATAAAGTCTTAAAATGACGATATACTGAGGGGGATCATTTAGATTAAAAAATGCCCAAAATCACGTAAAAGATGTGCATTACTTTTAATAATCCATATTTTAAAAGCAGTAAATGGCGATTCAGGGCTTAATCTTCTTCTTATTTTAGCTTTAATGACTTCTTTTTCATCATCACTTAAACCATATTCAAAGTAAAAATCCCTTAAATACTCCGTAAAATAGGCAACTTCCTTTGTCACCTTATCGCGCAAGTTTTCACTTTCTATCTCTTTTAATAAGGTTGTACCGCTGTAGATGGCATTAATTAAAGCAACTGTATTTTGGATTTCAATTAGTGGCGTTTCTTGTGTCGCTGTTACCTCTAAATGCTCTTTTGGTATGCCCGAAGCCTTGAATTGAAGAAGGTCAGTGATTTTTATACTTGAATTTGTGCAATTTAATAAATTACCATAGCGATTTGACTTTGTATTATTGCAATGACCACAGGCAAAAAACAAATTATTCCAATCAAATTTCAAATCTATATCGCCTTGATGAGCGACAAAATGTTCGGTATTCAATGTTGTTAAACCCTTATCTTCACAGAGATAGCATTTGTTATGAAAATCTGCTTTTAAACGTGTTAAAACATCACCACAATTATAATTGCCATTCGCTTTTTGCTTTTCGATTGCCAAACAGTCAGGTGCGGGCTGCGATTTTAGTATGTTAATCATGCGTTTAAGTGGGCTAATTCTAATTGATTGATGGTTAATTGGAGTTCAGGCGCTAAAAACTTAGGCAATTGTCTAAAATAACGGCGCAATGATTCTATTTCATCTTCTTGTTCAAGTGTTGGATTAGCTTTGTTCAATAGTTCTTTATATCGAGCTACTTGTGCTTTTAAAAGTTCAGAATATTTGTCTGATTGAAAGTAACTTTCGACAATGGCTTCGGATGAATAACCAGATAGATTTTCTAATTTTAATTGTTTTTCAAGGTCAAAAACAACAGCATTGTCTATGGATGTCAAGACAAATGGCGAATGTGTTGTCACGATGAATTGTATTTTAGGAAAAAAGGTAATTAAGAAAGGCAGTATTTTCTTCTGCAAATCAATATGCAAATGTGTTTCGATTTCATCAATAAAGACAATGCCTTGAATATTATAATTCCGCGCATTCTTGTTTTCCATCCGCATCATTATTTCAATAACAATGTTTAATACAGATGAATAGCCATCGGATAAAGTCATAAAATCAAAAGAGCGACCATTTAAAACAATATCAAAATTGTAATTCTTTCTATCAAATCGCAATTTTAGATTCTTCTCATCAAAGATTTGTTTTAAACTATTTTCAAATTGAACAAACCAATTATCCACTTCTTTAATGGTGGATACATCATTATCGTCTCTCGCAAAAGACCTATCTGCTTTTAAATTAACGATGTATTGTATAAAATCAGCACTTGGCTTTTCTGTAATAGAATAGGTGTCTTTAAGTTGAACTTTATTCACACCTATTGGCTTTTTCATAGAAACAGTACGTTTAGCATCGAAATAAGCTAAAACGAAATCGCCTTTTTCATATTCTTCCGATACATTTAGGACATTTTTTAGAGTTACATCTAATTGTTCAAAGTTTTTGAGCTGCTTGTTAAGATTATCTATTGAATTTTCAATACTTTCAATTTGACTTTTTATTTTCATTGCTTCAGCTTCGTTTTTCATCAAAAACGAAGCATTGAGTTCTTGAATGTGTGCTTCAAAGCTAAGTATATCTGTTTTTAAAGTTGGAATACGTTGAAATCCTTTATTTTGAATGCCTTGTTCATATTGTAATCTTAATTGCTCTAAAAGCGAAGTTTTCCCACTCCCATTCTTCCCAGTTAATATCAAATGCTGCCGATGTGCATCGGACAGCGGAATGTCAATGTTTTTAAGGTGTCGCACCTCGTTGATGTGTATATGACTGATGAAAATATCTTCCATTTTTATCTTGTTTGCAGCAAAATTAAGAAGTAAATTGAAATTGTTGTAAAAAATACCAGACACATATTCGGTTATACTTAATTTTATTATGTCGGTATAGTGAGGGATTGACTTTGAGCCAACCCTTCGCTATGCTTACAACCAAAACTCACAAAACAACAATCTTACCCGAAGCCCAACGACCCTCTTTGGTTTGAATTTTAAAGATATACATACCCGATTTTAGGTCTTGCCGTTTGAGGGTGTAGCGATTTTTTTCAAAATTATCATGTATTATCAGACGACTATGGATGTCATAAAGGTCAAAAATGCCGCCTATACTGAGGGGGGTGTTGCCCTTGATATTAAAAGTTGTTTCGGTCTCAAATGGATTGGGTGATACTTCTATGAGGACTGTTTGATTGTTTAGGTCTATGGTTTTAACCGTATTAAAAATAGGTTTGGCAATGGTGTGCGTGGCTAAATTTGTGATGACAGGCGCATTAAAATCAAAATAAATACCTGCGCTGTTTTCTATTTTAGTACCAATCGGCACATCCTTTTTCTGTTTGATTCTGAATTGCACAAAACCATTGGAGGCAATTTCATTTCTGAAAGAATCGGGCAAAAAGATAGGATTGAAGGTAAATTGTAGGATGTTTTTATCATACAGCATAGGCTTGTAAGGATGGCTGGATGCGCCAAATTCAATCGTTTCCATATCCAAATAGCGTGTATCAATCGTATCTCTAATCACAACAGTAAAAGCGGTGTCGTTTCCTGTGTTTTGGAAGCGAATTTTATATATTAAGTCTTGGTTTTGGTCAATATTGTGCTTATTGCCATAACCTAAAGGGTAGCCTGTCTTATCATTTGGGTCAAAAGAATTAGAAACGATACCGCAAGATACGGCAACGGTTGGCGCATTGTCATCGAAAGCAAAATTATTAGAAAAACCCAAAGCCACGCTTTGACTTGCGTTGGAACGACATCCTTCGATAAAGGCAGTAGGCTTTAACGAGAGAGGATGATTGGGCTCTTGTTCAACCGTCAATCGCCATGTATGACCATTGGCGGGAAAACGCTTGGTCAGAGTCATTTGAGCCGTTAAAGGCAGTAGGGCAAATGGCTGTGGTGTCTCATTCTCAATAATCAAAGCATTTCTACTTTGTGAAGCAACTGTTCCTGTATTTTTTATTTCAAATGCGACGGAGTCTTGTTCACAAACACCTGAAATAGAGAGATTTGCACCCGACCACGCCGATGTATTCGTACAATTAGTATTAGGAAAAATGTCTGCTTTTACACAGATGGTCTGCCCCAATCGAACCGTGTTGTCGCAACGAACACGGGCATTGATGATAAAAGAACCTCTTTGGCTGGGTGCAAGATGACCGACATTAAATTGATAGAACTGCCCTGATTGATTACTGAGGGGTCTTGTGGCATTGAAAAATTCTAATTTAGGGTCTAATTCAACTGTTATATAAGCATTTTCAGAGGATATGATTCCGAGATTGCTATAATTGACGACCACATCGCTTGACGTACAAGGACGCAAACGACCTATGGCAATGTCGGTGTATAAAAAAGCGCAATTTTCAAAAGTTTGAAACAAGTTAACACTGTCCGTTTTGCCATAGCCAACAAGTCGCGTACTTTTAGACACACAAGTTTGCCCAATGCGTCCTTTTATGAAAGGTTGTGCTAATTTTATATCAAACACGCCTGTATCGCAATTTATACCGTATTGCCCAAGCGAATCCGTTAAACTCCATACGGCATCGCCGTTTTTGTCTTTTGCGGTGACTATCCAGTTGGCACGCGGTCTATCATCGGCATCTTTTTGGCAATTACCGTTGTCGTCAATATAGGCAGTGCCGACGATTCTGTTCAAAAACAACTGCTCATTATTGCCCAATTTAATAATTCTGCTCGCTATTTTTCCCGCCTCTAAAAACGTATTACCCACCACGACAAAGTTTCCATCGCTCGTTTGTATGCCAGACCGTGCTTGAAAGGGTGGTTCATTCGTTTTTTCTGCAAGGGGCTTAAACCACCGCATTTTACCATTTTTGTCAAGCATTGTGACTTCGCCAGAAGAGCGACCGGGATTGATTTCGTTGACAATTAATATGTCTTTATTAGAACTGTTCGTCCATGATTTATGCTTTATCTCTTGTCGCCATATTTGTCTGCCGAGTGTATCCACCTTATATATAAAACCCTCGCCTTTTGAGATTAAAAGCGTTTGGTCTGCGGCAGTAGTAATCTCATAAAGGTTTTCTGCACTAAATGGCAGCTTTGAAAGTAAACGCCCTGTTTTACCATCTATTTTCCAAATGTCCTCATTGACAATTGCATACAAATTGTCTTTAATAACTGTAAATTCAGGCAAACGACCTACGAGAAATGTATCCGTATTGATAAGGGGCTTTTGCAAAACAATACTCCCATTTAGGGGCTTGATAATGTGCATCGTAATATTGTTGAGAGGGCTTGCCGACAGGGTCACAAGGTTGCCATTACTGAGGAGTCTGATGCGGTTTATAAATTCACTTGAAGCAGTGATTGCCCAAATTTGCCGCAAATCGGTATCATAACAAACAATGCGGCGACCACTGACACCAAACAAAGCACCCGCAAACTGCAAATCATAGACAAAGCCTTGCCCTGTATTCACAGATTTGACAAATTCACCATTGCGTTTGGTCTTAACTAAAACTGTATTAACGGAAGTATTAGCAGGTTGCGTCGTGCCTGCACAAACGAGTTGCCCATCGTTTAATTCAACGACTTTCCACAAGCGAAGTGGTTCAGTTGGATAAAATTTATCCCATATTTGGGAAAATAAGGTAGAGGAGAACAGCACACAGGCTGCCATCGTGAAGAAATGTTTCATCATTTAGAGTTTTGAAAATTAAATAAGAAGGATATAGGAGCGGTGTTTTCTGTTTGGTTATGCAAGTTAAATAGAAAAAATGAAACAGTATCAATTTTTTTACAAATATTAAAGTCTGTAAGAAATAGTAGATTAGCCTTAAATCCCTTCTTGTTTCAATTTACTCTATAACTAATCAACGCTCGGATGTATAAATCTTCCTAAAATTATTGTGTTCTCCACCAATTCGCTTAAAGCCCTACCCGATATTATTATCTCGACTAACTACTGAGGGGGGTGTTTGATAGTGTCATGAATTGTAGGTGTCCTAACAAACATGAGGCTGTCTCAAAAGGTTCGCACAAATTTTTTTAGCCAAATTATATTTTATCGGAAGGCGTTTATGTTCGGGGAACTTTTGAAGTTCCTCGAACATGATGTCCTAAACAATAGAATATTTTGAATTAAAAATCCTGTTTTACCTTTTGAGACAGCCTCATGTTCCTCTTCATTTGAGATGGTCGAAAAAAAACGGACACAAAATTCTCTTAATTTTGTGGAATGGAAACGAAAAAAAGAAGTCAGTCAGTCCGTCGTCAATACGATGCCGACTTTAAAAAATCAGCGGTCAATTTGGTCAAAAATGGTCAAAGTGTACCACAAGTGAGTCAATCTTTAGGCATCGGTGAATCGTTGTTATACAAATGGCGCACCGAACTTAGCGAACAAGCCATAGAAGTGATTCACCCTTTACAAGAAGAAAATGAGCGTCTACGTAAAGAGCTTAAACAAGCGGAACTGGAGCGGGGTATTTTAAAAAAAGCCTTGGGCATTTTCAGCCGCGTGACCTAAATTTAGTGTATGCCTTTGTCCGCGACCTGAGGTGGTCTAATAAAGACGGACAGTTAACTATAAAAATGTCTTTAGTCCCACAAAATTAAAACCGCCTCTCAGTATTAACCTCATTAAAGGCTTGGTGATTGATTGGGATTTGGGTAAAGTGCCACATCTAAAATTTTGAGTTAGAATAAAAAAACGGCTAAACTGTTGCATATCAACAATTTAGCCGTTTGTATTTTAACAGAAAATGGATTAGCGTCTGCCGCCACCACCGCCGCCACCACGACGATCATCGCGTCCGCCACCACCGCCACCACGACGGTCGTCACGTCCACCGCCGCCACTGCGTCGGTCATCGCGTCCACCACCACTGCCGCCACGACGATCACCACCACCACTGTTTTCAGTAGGAACATAAGGTGTACCATCAGGGGAAGGAATGACTGCCTTGCGGCTCAAACGCAACTTACCTGTTTTCTTATCAATTTCGATGATGCGGAATTTAATTTCATCACCTTCTTTAAATTCTTCTTCAACATTTTCGATGCGACTCCACGACATTTCAGAGACGTGCAACAAGCCGCTTTTGCCACCTGCAAAGTCAACAAAAACGCCATAAGGCATAACCGTTGCAACAACACCCGTGAACTCCTCGCCTACTTGAGGTTCGTAAGCAATCGCACGTACCATGCCAGCTGCTTTGTCAATACTCGCCTTATCCGAAGCAAAAATATTGACATATCCTTTGCCTTCTTTTTCTTCAATCGTGATTTGACAGCCTGTTGTGCGCTGCATTTCCTGAATGATTTTACCACCGGGTCCGATTACACCACCAATAAATTCTTTATCAATGATGATTTCGAGAACACGCGGCGCATGAGGTTTCATGTCTTCGGCAGGTGCAGCAATCGTTTTGTCCATCTCACCTAAGATGTGCAAACGACCTTCTTTGGCTTGCATCAAGGCTTTTTCAAGCAATTCGTAAGGCAAACCGTCAATTTTGATGTCCATTTGACAACCGCAAATGCCATTGACTGTACCAGTTAATTTGAAGTCCATATCGCCCAAAGCATCTTCATCGCCTAAGATGTCACTCAAAATAACAAAAGGAGACCCCTCAGTAACAGTGCCGCCATCCGTCACCATACCCATCGCAATACCTGCAACGTGGCGTGGAATACCGATACCTGCGTCCATCAACGCCAACGAACCCGCACAAACCGTCGCCATTGAAGACGAGCCGTTTGATTCCAAAATATCGGAAACGATACGCATTGTGTAAGGCGATTCGGGCAAAATCTGACGAATCGAACGCGCCGCCAAATTCGCATGACCAACTTCACGACGACCCGGACCACGTTGCGGTTTCACTTCACCGACTGAATAGCCAGGGAAATTATAGTGCAAAATAAACTTATCATCATAAGAATCGAGCGCATTGTCCACCATAGCAGCGTCCATTTTTGTACCCAAAGTCAATGAAGTCAATGCTTGGGTTTCGCCACGATTGAAAATCGCCGAACCGTGCGTGGAAGGTAAATAATCTACCTCGCACCAAATCGGACGCACTTCATCGAAGCGACGACCATCCAGACGTACCCCCTCAGTCAACATGACCGAACGAACCGTTTCTTTCTTCAATTTGTCGAAATATTCACTAATAATTTTCTTATTGGTGGTCATATATTCCTCATCATGTGCTTCTGTCAAAGCTGCTTTAATTTCTTCTTTGATGACATCAAAGGCTTTTTTACGCTCTGCTTTGCCGAAGGCTGCACGGGCGACAACTTTAATCTTTTCAGCCGCAACTGCTTTGATTTCAGCTTTCAAATCCTCTAAAACGACGATTTCTTTCAACGCCATTTTCGGTTTGTTCACCAAAGCTGCCAAACGTTCTTGCGCTTCGATTTGCAACTTGATGGCTTCGTGACCGACTTTGATAGCTTCAACGAGTTGATGCTCTTGACATTCGTGCGCTTCACCTTCTACCATCGTCACATCGCTCTTTGTTGCGCCAACGATGACATTCAATTCAGCACGTTCCAATTCTGTATTAGTCGGATTGACTTTGTATTCGCCACCGATGAGGGCAACGCGCGCCTCTGAAATCAAGTGAGAAATCGGCACGTCTGACACCGCAATCGCCGCAGATGCTGCCAAAGCAACAAAAGCATCAGGCGAAATATCTTTGTCACCTGAAATGAGGTTGACAATGATTTGCGTTTCGTTGCGATAGCCGTCTGGGAAAAGAGGGCGTAAGGCACGGTCAACAAGACGTGAAATCAGAATTTCAGAATCCGTCAAACGAGATTCACGACGGAAAAAGTTGCCTGGAATACGTCCAGCAGCAGCGAATTTTTCTTGATAATCCACCGAAAGGGGGAAAAAATCTTGGTCAGGTTTGGCTTCTGATGCCGCCGTAACGACTGCCAAAAGCATTGTATTGCCACAACGGAGTACGACAGAACCGTTTGCTTGGGTGGCTAATTTACCAGTTTCAAGGACAACCTCACGCCCATCGGGTAGGTTGAATTTAGTCGTCGTAGGAGTTTGCTTTCCCATTCTAATTAGGTTAAAACAAGTTTGTATTTTGACAAAAAAGTAGCCGAAATAGTTTGAAAAGCTATTTTCTTGTCAAAATGATGGTTAATATTTAGGAAAATTACCCCCTCAGTATTATTGATGATTCCTCGGTTTAGATGGTCAAAATGTCTTAATTTTTGAGGTTTAAACTGTTGGTATTCAATGGCGTATGCACATTTTGAACCTTGAAATCATCGAATTTCCGAAAGGGAAATTGGAGGTTAGAATTAGTAGGAAAAGTTTCGTGTTGGGCTTGTTTTGAATACGGGTTCACCAAAACATCCTTCAACAATATCCACTTTTTTTGACCGCTCACCAACCCTTTGTTGGCGTTTCTAATTTGCCGCTCCCGTCAAACTATTTTCTTATTATCATTTTTACAAACGCAAAGTTAGAATAAGTGTTTCGTGAACCAAACTTTTGTGGATAAAAAATATGGGCAAGCGAATAATATAGGGGGAAAGGGGGAAAAATACTGAGGGGGGGAATTATAAAGTTATTGAACAATAAAACTTTACCAAGATAAAGAGTAACTTATAAAAGGCACAATAGAAAAAAGCGATTTTGCTTGAAGCGATTGCCTATAATCGAACTTTTGTGTCGCCGCATTATAAATTCTTTGATTACTCAATTCAATATATAAAACATTTCGGCGATTATAAAGATTGTATGCACCGAACGACCAAGTTCTTTGCCTATTTTTACGAGTTGTTATTTTTTTATTAACACTTATATCTACCCTATGATATGTAGGTAATCTGTAATTATTTCTTTTTGTATAAATGGGGAGTTCATTTGTGCCTAAAATACTGTCAAACTTTGGCACTTCGATTGTGTAGGAAGGCAATGTGACGGGTTCCCCACTTTTAAATACCCAAGTCCCAGAAACATCCCATTTCTTATTAATCTTGAAGTTTGAAGTAATATTAAAATTGTGTCTGCTGTCATAACGAAAAGCATATTTTTCACCAAAGTTAATATTTGAAAACTGCCTATCCGTTTTTGCTAAAGTATAAGATAAAAAGCCGTTCAATCTA
>JAYTMI010000881.1:0-5644 GCA_043728625.1 Saprospiraceae bacterium
AAATTCCTTGATTTTATCCAAAATACGTTGCCAATGCCAATGCAATTTATCGTAATGTGCTTCGCCACCATTGAACGGCATTTCCTCAATGAAACGGACTGAAACAGGATATTGACGGGTCAATTCAACCATCGGAATCAAATCCACATCGTTTTTACCTTCCATGACAACGGAGTTGATTTTGACATTAATATCGTGTTTCAAAAGCAATTCAAATGTCTTCCAAACTTTGGCAAATTCATCGCGACGGGTGACTTCATAAAACCGTTTTGGGTCAAGTGTATCGAGGCTCAAATTGACGGATTTGATACCCAATGCTTTCAATTCAGGTACAAAAGGTGCTGTTAACGTGCCATTTGTGGTTAAATTTATCGTTTTAATGCCTTCCGTTTCTGCAAGACCCCTCAGTAAAAGCATCAAATCCTTGCGTACAAAAGGCTCGCCGCCTGTGATGCGCACTTTTTCGATGCCGACTTTTGCCAATGCCCGCATCATGCGCAACATTTCCTCATAACTCATCAAAACTTGGCGCGGCACGAAATCAATGCCTTCTTCGGGCATACAATAAAAGCACCGCAAGTTGCAACGGTCTGTTACCGCAAGGCGGACGTAATTTATGATTCTTCCGTGGTTGTCGTATATCACTGATTTTGAATTATTTATGTAGTTCGGAAATAAATTTCCCGACTACGATTTACGAAAGTAATAGAAAAAGCCGTCTTGTTGTTTTCCAAAACGGCTTTTCGTTATTAATTTGACTAAAATCAAACACTTTTCCACCCTTCTGAACCAAACCGTAAGGACTCTGGATAAGGAAAAACGTCAATAATATCACCTTTTTTGAGCCGTTCTTTGACGCTGTTCCAATAGCGGGCTTCAAAAACGTCAGGATGTTTTTCTAAGAAATAAGTCCTTTGTTCAAGGTTTGTGAACAAGAAAGGCGGAAATTCTTCTGGGAAAATGTCTTTTTCACCCACATAATACCACGCCTCGCTTGACATTTCGTCGTCGTGACTTCGTGATTGCGGAATATCTCGGAAATGACAATCGGTTATCCATTCAATTTCATCATAGTCATAAAAAACGACCCGTTTCAACTTTGTTACGCCAAAGTTTTTCATCAATAAATCGCCAGGGAAAATGTTGGCAGCAGCCAATTGTTTCAAGGCTTTGCCGTAGTCATTGAGCACATCGCGCATATCTTCCGTGGATGCGTTTTCGAGGTACAGATTGAGCGGCATCATTTTTTTCTCAACATAAAGGTGTTTGATTTCTACTTTGTCCCCCCTCAGTTTAACCTTAGATTTGGCTATTTTTCGTAGTTCTGCAAGCAATTCAGGCGTAAAACGGTCTTTTTCGACCACAAAATTCTCAAAAAGGTGGGTGTCTGCTAGTCGTCCAACACGGTCATGTTTCGTAACAAGGTCGTATTTTTGTTTAACGATTTTTTCAGATGTGTTTTTAGGCGGCGCAAAATTGTCTTTAATGACTTTAAAAACCATATTGAAAGACGGCAATGTGAAAACAGACATAACCATTCCTTTAATGCCAGGTGCGAAGTCAAATTTCTCTTCTGGTTTTTGCTCTAATTGTTGCAAAAAGTTGCGATACATCTCGGTTTTGCCGTGTTTCTCAAAACCCAGAGTCGTGTATAATTCACTCAAAGGCTTGTGCGGCAAAATAGACTTTAAAAACTCTACCATCTCACTCGGTATATCTACTTCGACCAAAAAATGAGAGCGATAATAGGTGAAAATGGAGGCGACATGATTGTATTCATACAACAAAGCATCGGCATAAACGCCACGCTCTTCATGTAAAAATGGAATGATGAACGGATGAATTTGTCCGCCTAAAAAAGCCCTACCAACAAGATATGCTCCTGTGTTGCGATAAAAAACAGAGCGCAAAACCTCCATCCGCGTATCAGCATCAGGTTTGTATTTTGAAAACAAATTTTGACGAATGGCATTGGACACCAAATCAATATCTCGTTCAAAATCTTCATAAGGTGCGTCGAATCTGAAATCTTGTAACAGTTGGGTGACAAATGTTTTAGTTGTCGGGAAACCTTGATATGTATGATAAATCGGTCGTGCAGACCTAAAACTCATTTTATCATGGGAAGGCAACACAAACATCAACTCGCGATCAACACTCAAACCTTTGTGAATGTGGCGATAAACGGAGTTGAAAAACGTCTCGGCAATGTCTTTATAGTAGAGATTAAGCACCAATTCCTCATACATTGCCTTCGCTGCTCGCCAAATATCGCGGTCTTTTAAACGGTCAGCCAGCATTTCCGACAACCGATTGCGCGTATTACTGACCGCTTGACGGTACAGCGTCAAACGCTCCGTTTGGTCTGCTTGCAAACCATGCCAATCTCGGCTTTCGAATCGCAATTTGGCTAATTTATTGATGCCTCTGAAACGATTGTGATAGCGGTTGTACTCATCTAAAATGAGATTTGCAACGTGAAACGGCAGTAGTTTATCGTGCATGGTGGCTCTTCGATGTTTGATAATATCAGAATTGGTTATTATAATGAGTGCAAATATCGTAAAAATGCGCTAATTCTCTGTATCAAAACCCATTGAGCCTATTTTGTCCTAACTGCTTGTGTCTCAAAACCCTGCTTTGATATAACTGTATTTTTGCTCTTGTTTTAAAATCACTTCGAACACACCCGACGGCACGTAAATGGCTTCGGGTAGAATTTCCGATTTGTCTATTTTGCGCTCGCGCATCGTGTTTTCACAAGCGGCAAAAACAACACCTTTGGCTTTCAATTCTGCAATAGCTTTTGCCTGTTTGGTTTTTGCCGTCATCAGCATTTCGATGCCATTGTTGTGGCAAACGACTTCGATTTTGGTATTGGGTCCAGCAGTCAGCGCGTTATTGATTTGTTTAATCATCGCTTTATGTACCAATGTGTCGCTATTCGTCAAGTGAAAAACGGCTTTATGTACTTTAGTGCTGACCACTTGTTGCGAAAATACTGAGGGGGTCGAAACGACGAGACCGAGAATGAAAAGGAGAATGAATTTTTTCATAATGATTTGATTTTAAAGTAATTAATGTAATGTACAGGTATAGTAAACAGAAAATCGCATAGGCTTTGTTTTTTTTGAAAAAAAACCTATTCGATTTTCTGTTTACTATACCTGCCTACTCCTGCCTACTTATTTCACTGAAGGCAATCCTGCCGCTGCCCAACCATTGAACCCACCTAAAAGGTTATAAATCGTTTTGAAACCCGACTCTTGCAAAATCTTTGCAGCTTTTGCGCTGCGTCCGCCAACAGCACAATAGACATAAACAGGCTTTGTTTTGTCTAATTTGTTCACTTTTTCCTTGAAATCGGTATCAAAGAAGTTGATAGTCGCAGCATTTTGCAAATGACCATTGGCATACTCTTGTGGGGTTCTGACGTCTAAAACAATAGCCTTATTATCGGTTGCCAATTTCTTTTGAAAATCAGTTGTGCTTAAATCCGATACTGAGGGGGTGCTTTGTGCTGCTGCCTGTGATGTCTTTTGTGGCGCATTTTGGCATGATACAGTTGTTGTCAAAAAAGTAATGCCAAGGATGAAACTAAAAAGCAATTTTTTCATTGATTGTTTTTATTTATTAATTTTAAAATGATGAGTCGTACAAGCAAAACGTAAGGGAAGCCATGCATTAACAGGTCGAACCAATCCATAGGCTGCATACCCACCGCACCGCCTGCAACCCATTTGAGTTTGCCCCAAATATGTGGTTCGGGAACAAAAGGCGCAAGTCCAATTGTTGCGCATAAGATTAAGACAGTTGACCAACTGTTTAGAATACTTTTCATTGAATATTTTTATGAATGAATGTCAAGAAGGACGTTTTTGCTTGGTTGCAAAGATAATATTCCATTTACAGACCCCCTCAGTATTTCTCTACACAAACTGATAATCCACCCCAAACACCTGCGACAACAAAGTTTGCGGCGCATCCAAAATCTGCACATCACCACGCGGTTGAGGCGTAACAGGCGAATGAACAGCTAAATAATCACGCAGCGTTTGATGCAAAGTATAAGGTGTGTTTTTTCCGCTTTTCACGTTTGGAATACGGCACAACATCGTGTCGGGGTCGCCATCTCGCTCACAAGCGCAAATGCTGTATGTCTTTTCCATATCCAAAGGTTGACCACCGACTAAGACGGACTGCACGCGTTTGCCGTTCTCTTCAAAGGCTTTAAACGCCATGGTCATACCTTTCATTTTCACGACCCAACCGCCGAAACGGTTGGCAGCTTCTGTTGCAAAAACGTTGTTCAACTCCTTTTCAAGCCAGTCTTTTAGCTGTTTACCTGTGGCAACGGCTGTTCTCACTTGCGAATCAACGGGCAACATATCAAAAAGATACCCCTCAGTAATGGGTGCTTTTCCCGTTGCATCCACATTGCGCGGCGGACAAAAACGGAAGCCGTTTGAGAGAACGATGTCTGTTCCGATGCGCCATTTCAAGGCATCAATTATCAGGGTATCAATGGTGTTTTCAACGACAAAATAGCGATAAAGCGGTAGGGTAGAGTAGCCATGAACTTTGTTCATCTCATTGGAGATGGGTTTCTCTACGGCATCAATCAGGGCTTGGATGGCGGGTTTGGGTTTGAGTTTATCGGTGTTCACTTCTATCAGGTCGTACTTTTCGCCTACGATTTTGCCGTTTTCAACCGTCAAATCCAATCGTCCGATAAAAGAACCGAATGCGCCTGGCTCAACAACTTTGGCATATTTACATGGGATCGGTTTGCGGACACGCTCGTGCGTATCACCGCCGAAGATATAGTCCACACCTTTGCATTCAGGTGAATTGGCTAAGGCTATTTGCTGTGACAAACCCAAATGCGCGATGATGATGATGAAATCACATTGTTCTTGTTCTTTCAAAACATCCACATAATACGCCACATTTTCATCAGGTTTGGTATAAATGATGCCTTTGCTATAAGCTGGCGATTGACGAAGCGGCACTAAATGGTCGGTATAGCCCAAAAAGCCAATCTTTACGCCATGTTTCGACAAAGTTTGATAAGCAGGAAAAATCAATTCGCCTTTTTTGTCATCGCCCAAGTCATGAAACATATTGGCGCAAACCTTTGGCGCATCGAGCGCACCCAAAAGTTTCTGCATTTTGGCTTTGCCAAACACCACTTCCCAATTGCCAGGCAAATAAAGGTCGTAACCCAAAGCATTCAAAATATCCACATAAGCAGCACCTGCTGTTTTGACGGACAACATACTGCCTTGAAACATATCGCCCGTGTCAATGATAAACGTATCGGGATTGCGTTTCCGCGCATCGTCGAACAACGTTGCCATGTGTGCATAACCCGCCGTTTTGCGGAAGACAATTTGGTCGTTTTCCCAGAATAACTCGTCGTGTGGATGCACTTGACAATGCACGTCGGTGGTTTGCAGGAGAGAAATGACTTTTTTGCCTACCTCAATGTCCTCAAAATCCTCCTCAATACTTTGTGTACTGAGGAGGGTATCTTTTATGATTTCTGCTTTGCCAATTACAGGTGTTAAGCCGACACTGATGCCGCCGAGTAGGGTTTGTTGTATGAATTTTCTACGGTCTGCCATTTTTTTATAGTTATGAG
>JAYTMI010000882.1:0-1986 GCA_043728625.1 Saprospiraceae bacterium
TACAAACGGCGGTCGTGTCATGGCAATTACAGGATTTGGTGACGATA
Organism: Saprospiraceae bacterium; assembly: GCA_043728625.1. Classification (GTDB taxonomy): domain Bacteria; phylum Bacteroidota; class Bacteroidia; order Chitinophagales; family Saprospiraceae; genus JAAFJT01. The sequence continues at coordinate 48 of JAYTMI010000882.1, forward strand.
TACCGTCTGCACTGTCTATATCTAACGACTATGCACAACGCATTGATTTTGAAGGTAAATATTTCCGCAAAGACATCGGACTTGACCTAATGAGTGATAAGTGAAAAACGATAAGTGATAAAATAAAGCTCTGAAAGAGCGTAATCCGTTAGCAATGGGTAACGCCCATTGAATTTTACGGATTTCCAAATACCCAATTTCCAAATACACAAATAACCAATACCTAATTTCCGAATAACCAATAACGATTAACCAAATCATGGAATTTAAAAGTATCGCCGTCTATTGCGGCTCGATGAAAGGAAACAATCCGAAATATGCTGAAAAGGCAGCAGAACTCGGGGAATTGATGGCGAAACAAAACATTCGCTTGGTTTATGGCGGTGGCAATGTCGGCTTGATGGGTGTTATCGGCAGTTCCGTTTTAGAACATGGTGGTCATGTGATTGGCGTTGCGCCTCATTTCTTAGGAAAAAGAGAAGTTTTACACCATAAATTGAGCGAAATGCACATGGTTGATACCATGTTTGAACGACGCAATTTGATGATTGACCTGTCTGATGCGTTTATTGCAATGCCTGGTGGTTATGGTACTTTGGACGAAATTGGCGAAGTTTTGATGCTCACTATTTTAGGCAAACGTAAATTTCCTTGTGGCTTTCTGAATGTGGCAGGTTATTATGACCCCATGATTGAGATGCTTGATAAGATGATGAATGAAGGATTTTTGCAATCTGCTTATCGTGCAAATGCTGTTTTTGCTGACGAACCTGCTGAATTATTGGCTTTGATGAAAAATTTTGCACCCCCTCAGTATGATAAGTTCGAAACGGGGGATATTCATAAATAGTTTTGAGTTTTGAGTGCCGGGTTTTGAGTTAACCCAAAACTCAAAACCCGTCACTCAAAACCTGACAAAATGGTACTGCCCGATTTCTTAAAGTCTTTTGAAGCCGATATAGAAAATGCAAAAATGCAAAGTCTTCAAATAACAAGCACACCTTGTCGTTTAGAAGACCTTAAATGGACGCAAAGCAGTTTTTTGGGTAGAGTTTATTTGCCTGAAAATGCTGAATATCCAAAAGATAAAAACGGGCAACCGATGTTAATGTGGGCGCAAATTAATTTTTCAGAAACTCACAAATTGGCAGATTTTCCAGAAAAAGGTATTTTACAGTTCTTTTTGTCACCTACTGAATGGACAGAAATGGAGGATTATAAAATTGTCTTTTGGGCAGACCCCTCAGTAGAAACGGCTTTGGCAACCGATTTTTCTTTTTTAACAGAAGATTTGTTTGAAGAATGTCCCATACACTGTCCACATGAATTGAGTTTTGACCTTGTCGATAATTACGGAAGCCCTACAGATGTACGCACGCAAAGCATCATACCTTTAATGGGGTCGGAGGACATAACGGACGAACAAGAGAATACGCTTTACGAGTTGTTTGATGGAACGGGGCATAAATTGAGCGGTTATGCCCATTTTACACAGGACGACCCTCGATATAAAGACCCTATCAAAGACGATGTTTTATTGTTACAGATAGATTCTGATAAAAAAATTACGTTAGGCGATTCAGGTGTCGCCCACTTTTTTATACCAAAAGAGGCTTTGTTAAATAAAGATTTTTCAAAAGCTTGGTTTAATTGGGATTGTTATTAAACTACGATTTTAAGATAAAAGATTTTAGGATTTTGAGAAAAATAGGTTCCTTAAAACGTTATGAATCAAAAACTTATAAATCTTATTCAAAATAAACCTCTTATACTGAGGGGTATCATTTTTTTAAAAATATCATTTAACAATGAAAAGTTCAAAGCGACCGTCGAAAGACAGCCCGCGTCCGAAGCGGACAGAAAAACCCAAAAGAAACGAACGCCCTACGCGTTCCGATAAACCTAAGAGTGACTCACGCCCAAAGCGTTCTGACGCACC
>JAYTMI010000883.1:0-1898 GCA_043728625.1 Saprospiraceae bacterium
GGTGCCACTATCATTATTGTCATTACTATGTGGGTTATTTATCGGCAGTTGCTATTTGTTGAAAAAGCCAAAAAAAGCCTTGAAGATAAGATAAATGAACTCGACAAAGCCAACCGCGAGCTTGACCAATACGCTTTTACATTGACGCATCATCTGCAAGAACCTCTAAGAAAAATCAGGCTTTTTAGCTCGCGTTTTGAAAGTAAGTTAAAAAAAGTGGCGAATACTGAGGGGGAGCTTGATTTAAAATCCATTCAGAAAATTAACCTACTTGCTGCCGATTCGCAGGAATTATTGAATGAATTTTTGGCTTTTGTCAACCTAAGTCAGCCTAATAAAAACGATATTGAGACGGTTAATGTATCTGAAATCATCAAAACCATTTGGGCTGAAAAAAAGGATATCGTAAAGACATCAAAAGCTAAATATACGATTGAAGGTGATATGGAAATTGAGGGTTATCACGAACATTTAGTTATGCTTTTTGAACAATTGATTGATAATGCCTTGAAATTCAAACATCCAGAGCGGAAACCCGTCATACTTTTTACGGGTAAGGAAGAAATGATAGACGAAAAGCCTTATCATGTACTGACGATTTCTGACAATGGTATCGGTTTTGAGCAGGAATATGCACAAAAAATATTTTTAATATTCCAACGATTGAATCATAAAAGTGAATATGCAGGTTTAGGTATAGGATTAGCCATTAGTCGAAAAATTGTGGAACTGCACAATGGGACGATATCCGTTGAGAGTCGTCCAGAAAAAGGGTCAATTTTTACAATAAAAATACCAATTAAGCAGAGTATCGGTTAAAACGCCTACTTTTGACCGTTGATTCTTTTCCTTGAAAATGTTGAAAATTGTCGAGGAATATTAAAAATGCGCCAAACGTGACGTAAAATAAATGTTAAATATGAAAATGCGACATAAGAAAAAAACAAACTTGGTTGTCTTTGCTGATGACGATGCGGATGATAGACTACTGCTTCAAGAAGCATTTGAAGAAAATAATTTGAAGTGTACCCTTGATTTTGTTGAAGATGGTATCGAATTGCTTGAATATTTGGAAAGAAATGCAGCAACGCCTTCTTTGATACTGCTTGATATCAATATGCCTCGAAAAGACGGCAAGCAAATATTGCAGGAGATAAAAACGAGTGCTCAATGGCGGCATATTCCTGTCGTTATGTTTACGACGTCTAAATCGCCTGAAGATATTCGAATGTGTTATGATTTGGGCGCCAATTCTTTTATCGTCAAACCTTCTTCATTCGAAAGTTTATTGAATGTCACCAATACCATTGGGAAATATTGGGTTGATACGGTCTCACTCCATGATGGGAGCAATTCATATTGATTTTTTCAACAAAAAAAAACGGAGAAGGCAGTATGGGGGATTGAAATATACTGCGCTTCTCCATTGACGTTGAAAGTTCATCTGAAATCTCTAAATTTTACTTATCTAAAAAAGATTGAAAACACTTTAGTGCATTCAATCTTTTTAGTAAAAAGAATATGCCAGTGACTTTTATCTATATTTTGCCCAGATTTGGGCAATAGATTCCCCGTCATGTGATTTTTAATACCCCCCTCAGTATAACCGCAACCGCACAAAACAAATAAACTCAAAATTTAGTGGGCATGATTTTTTTATGATACATTGTTTAACAATTAAGACAATCATGAATAATAGAATCTTGATAATTGAAGATGAAATGGAGTTAAGCGGATTACTTAAAAGATTTTTAATAAAAAGACACTTTGAGGTTATCTGTGCCGAAACCTTGACCAAAGCAATGTTGCTCCTACAATCCCATTCTTTTGATGCCATCATATTAGACAATAATCTACCAGATGGCAAAGGCATTGATTTTATTCCAACGATAAACAAT
>JAYTMI010000884.1:0-1515 GCA_043728625.1 Saprospiraceae bacterium
AGATTAGTAGGTGAGCGCATCGAAAATTATGATACCAAAGTTACTGTCATTGGGCATTTACAGCGTGGCGGTTCGCCGACTTGTATTGACCGTGTTTTAGCAAGTCGCTTAGGTTATGAGGCAGTTAACGCGCTGTTGGCAGGTCATTCCAACGAAATGGTAGGTATCTTGAACAATGATTTGTCTTTCACATCATTTCAAGATGCGATTACGAAGGAGAAGAAGGTCAATGATTCATTGATGAAAATGGCGCAGATTTTGGCGTTGTAATTATTAAAACGATTATTTTTGATTCAACATAAGGCTAATTTACTGATAGAATCAGTAAATTAGCCTTTTTACTGAGGGGTGTTTTCTTTTGTTTCGCCATTTGCTATAAAACATTAATTTTGTGGGTAAAACAAAAATGATGTTAAACGGTTCTATTTTATACACCAGCATACAGAATTCACTATGATTTATTGTCCAAAGTGCCATACACAACTTGTAGAAGACGCTAAATTTTGCCACAATTGTGGTACGCAAATCGATATTGCCTTGGCTGATTGTCCATCTTGCGCCAAAAAAAATCCAGCTGATGCACGATTTTGCTATGGTTGCGGCTCGCCCATGTCGCCCATTGTTTTGTCAAAACCCGAAGTTCAAAACTCTAAATATGATTTTCAGAATCTTGATGTCTTAGAAGAACAAGTAAAATCACTGTTTTTTGAAGACGTTAAACGTTTAGCTGCTTGGATCGCACCCGACAAAGTGGAAGAGTATCTCAAAACGGTGATCACCTCTAATTTCTATCAAACGGTTGACCGTCGGTCAAAACAAATTGCAGATGAATTTTCTGAGTTGAATTTCAGTAACATGACCCCCTCAGTATTTCACCTCGAAAAACAGTTAGAAAACGCCGTATCGAGCCTTGCTTTGTATCACATAGTTTATAATTGCAAAGAGATAAGTCCAACTGTTTTGTCTGAAAAAATAATGAAATATGAACGTGCCGTCAGGGGCAATGTGGATCTAAAACAGTTGATTTTCGATTACCTCGATTTGGCTTCTGAAAAAGAAAGAGTTTATACCGATTTTGTCAAAATGCCTTTCAATACGCTTCAAAATGCTGCTAAAAACTTCGTTTTTGCAGCAAAAGATGAATTTATTTTCCTCATCAGCGACTCAACCTTCCTCGGAAGTGGTAAAGAAGGCTTTGCTATAACAGAGTTTGGCTTGTATTGGAAAGCACCTTTGGAAAAACCGCAAAAAATATATTTTCACCACATTGCACGACTTGAAAAACATAAAACATGGCTCAAAGTCAACAACCGTTTTTTCAATGTCAACCCTTCACTAAATATCAAAATGCTTTTTCTTTTGGAAAAACTGAAAAATATTTATTCGGATTCTTAGTAACGACTAAATAATTAAGCCGCTTTTTTGTCATTCTGAGGACAATCACCATGTAAAGCGTTGGTGTTTAAAACCGAATGACGCAGCAAATGGGTTCGAGTACCATGTTCGGGGAACTTT
>JAYTMI010000885.1:0-2248 GCA_043728625.1 Saprospiraceae bacterium
AAGCCGCTTTTCGGGCTTTTAATACCGCTTCTAAATCATCGAACTTGGCAAATTGTTCTTTGAAAAATGCACGGTCTTCGTCGGTCAATCCCTCAGCTACAATTTTTTTTAATGATTTTTGAGACATTTCAGCCAAATAGTCATTCCAAGCAATGAGTTCTTCAAACGATGAACCCATCATAAATTCCCGCATCATCGCTAATCGATTGTCTGCTGAAAACGTTTCTTGGTATTTTTTCCAAAGCAATTCAAATTTTTTATTTTTCATTTTTTTCATTTTTACATGATTTCTAGAATTCTTCTTTCATCATTGATTTTATCTAAAATCACATCTCGATATTCGAGTAATTTTCTAAAACTGCCAAGTCTCTTGATAAAATCGTGTTCATCTATAACGGTAAGATGTAACTGATTGTAATAATTTTCAAGCAATATTTCATGCCATTCTCTTGAATTTCTATCCATAAGGGGGAATTGGTTTCGTTTCTCAAAATGTTTAACCTAAAAACTCTGACAAAACTAAACAATAAATCCTAAAAATCAAACTTGTACTTACAAAAACCGTATCTCTTAAACGTTCTCTTTTGTGACCCATATAATTTTTGTATTTTTGCAAACTCAATGTGAGAAATAGTATCTAAAATATTGATAATCATAATTTTATGAGAAAAACACTACTTTACATTTCTTTTGTTTTTTTATTTTCAAACTGCCGAAACAACAGCCACGAAGCGAAAAATGCGGCAACGATGAACCCCCTCAGTAGTCAAGACCCCAAAGTGACGCTCAGTCCCGATGAACGTTTTGGCGAGCTGTTCGATTCCATAATGGTCAATAATGTGTTTGAGGATTCAAAAACTTTCCTCGATATGGTGCCCACCACGCCCACCGATCAGTTGCTCGATTTCTATAAAAGATCTCGAAAAAAGCCCGATTTTAATTGGCAAACGTTTGTTAATCAAACCTTTACGATACCTAAAATAAATACACCGCCTTTTCGATCCAACAGTATCCTACCTGTTGAAGACCATATCAATGCTCTTTGGTCTGTCTTGGAACGTCCCGCCGATTCAGCGACGTTGGGGTCCATATTGCCTATTCCGAAACCCTATATTGCCGCTTCGGGTCAAAGCCGAGAGTTAACTTATGGCGATGCCTATTTTATTATGCTTGGTTTGCAAGCTGCGGGTCGTGTGGATATGATTGAAAATATGGTTGACAACTTCGCTTACCTCATTGATACTGAGGGGTATGTGCCGAGTGGCAACCGTACTTATTGGGCGAGCCGCTCAAATCCGCCGTTTTTTGCCTGTATGGTTCAACTTTTGGCAGATGAAAAAGGTAAAGAAGTTTTAGTAAAATATTTACCGCAACTTGAAAAAGAATACAATTACTGGATGGAAGGGGCAGAAAACCCTGCACCCAAAACCCTTTTTATTCATGATCACGTCGTTCAAGTTGACCGAAATACGCTCAATCGTTACAGTGCAAAAAAAGATAAACCAAGACCAGAATCTTACCACTTAGATATAGCGACGGCGCACACAAGTATTCGTCCACATTCCGAAACGTACAAACATATCCGTTCTGCCGCCGAATCTGGTTGGAATTTCTCAAGCCGTTGGTTTGAAGATACAAAAACGATTAGTACAATAAATACAACCGATATCATACCTATTGACCTAAATGCCTTGTTGTATAACCTCGAAATGACCATTTCAAAGGCTAAAATCGTAGAAAAAAAATATGACGAAGCAACGGAATGGGAAAAAAAAGCCTCTCGAAGGCGTGAAGCTTTGATGCGGTATTGCTGGGCTGGCAGTAAAGGCATGTTTTTTGATTTCAACATTCAGAAGTACAAACAAACAGAGGTCATTTCGGCTGCTGCCGCATACCCTTTGTTTTTTAAAATGCTATCAAAACGCGACGCCGACCATTTGGTGATGAATATCAAACAAAATCTGCTCATGAATGGTGGTATAGCAACAACAAATTTCGAATCGGGTCAATCTTGGGATGCGCCTTTCGGTTTTGCTCCTTTACAATGGATCACGATTAAAGGTTTTAGGAATTATGGCTACGAAGAATTAGCAAATGACATCAAAAACCGTTGGGTCAATCTTAATGTGAATGTTTATAAAAACACAGGTAAGTTGCTCGAAAAATATAATGTCAAAGACATCACCGATGCCACAGGTGGCGGTTCGTATCCTTCGCAAGACGGCTATGGCTGGACAAATGGCGTTTT
>JAYTMI010000886.1:0-9539 GCA_043728625.1 Saprospiraceae bacterium
AATGCTTTGAGACCTTCAACAATACCCTGTGCGGGGTCAAAATATAAATCTTGGTTATGATGCAAAATAAACTCACGGCTGCCAATAAGATATTCATCACCCAAACAGATAATCCGCACATTGGTACCATCTATTTTTTCCGTTGCATACATCGTTTCACCCTGAATGTCTGTTGTCAATTCAGAAGTCAAACGCCCTTTCTCTCCCAATTTATGCAGCGTTAAGATGGAAGGATACTTGGTAAGTGAGTTTATTTTCAGCTTACCATGCTGCAATATTAAATTTTTAAGCATCGAAAATATTAAATTTAATTCCTCAATACTGAGGGGTGTTTCGATTTAGGAGACTACAAATTGGGCTAATTAGACTGATTTTCTATGAAACACCTTAACCCGCTCAATCGCCTCCTCAAAAACCGACTCCCGCGCACATAATGAAGACCGAATATACCCATAGCCTTGATTCCCAAAAATGCCACCGGGCGTTATAAATACATTCGCACCATGTAAAATCTCATCAGAAAGTTCAAAACCTGTTTTATACTGAGGGGGTATCTTTGCCCAAACGAACATACCAGTTTGGCGTTCATCGAATGTGCAACCGAGCAAACTTAACAACACAAATACCTTTTGCTGACGACGACGATATTCATCATTCAAATCTAAATACCATTCTTTATCCGCTTTCAAGGCTTCGACGGCAGCTAACTGAACAGGTAGGAACATACCCGAATCCATATTCGATTTGAAGCGCAAGACATCGTTTAAAAATTCGGCTTTGCCAGTGAGCATACCCACGCGCCAACCTGCCATATTGTGGCTTTTTGACAGTGAATTTAATTCTAATGCAATATCCTTTGCACCATCAACCGACAAAATACTGAGGGGGTGTTCATTTAATATAAAACTATATGGATTGTCATTGACAATCAATATATTATGCTGTTTTGCGAAAGCAACGAGTTCTTCAAAAAAGGCTCTTGTGCCTTGTGCGCCCGTCGGCATGTGTGGGTAATTGACGAACATCAATTTGACCTTTGACAAATCTTGTTTTGCCAATTTTTCGAGGTCGGGCAACCAACCGTTTGTTTCTGTCAAGTTGTAATCTACACATTTTGCACCTGCCAAAGTGACGGCTGCACGATAGGTTGGATAACCTGGATTGGGCAATAATGCTTCGTCACCCGACTCCAAATAGGTCATACAGATGTGCATAATGCCTTCTTTTGACCCCAACAAAGGCAATATTTCATTCACTGGATTGAGCGAAACGTCATAGTGTTTTTTATAAAAAACAGACATCGCTTCACGCAAAGCCAATACGCCCACATAACCTTGATAGGCATGACTTGTCGGCAATCGAGCTGTTTCGACGAGCTTTTCAATCGCAGATACTGAGGGGGGCAAATCGGGCGAACCAATGCCGAGGTTCAGCACATTTTTACCTGCCACGTTCAAGTCAGCAATTTCTTTTAGCTTTTTTGAAAAATAATATTCGTGAATGGAATCTAAACGACTCGCAACTTTAATGCTCATAATTAATTGGTATTCAATATTTTAAGTCATTATTTATTCAAAATATTCACCGCTCCTATATTCTCCTAACACTTTAATCTCTCCTACAACACGGTGCAATTCAAGCATAGCTTGTGGATAGTTAGAATAATTTCCTAAAGTAAAATCTAAGAAAAACAGATACTCCCACGGTTTGTCCATAATAGGCGCAGATTGGATTTTTGTCAAATTACAATTGTTGCGTGACAAGACTTCAAGAGCTTTGTAAAGACTGCCAACAGTATGATTTGTGGTAAAAACAAGCGAAATTTTATCGAAATCTGGGATTATAGACCCCTCATTATTTTCCTTTGTGATGTATAAAAAACGGGTAAAATTCTTTTTGTACGTCTCAATACTCGGTGCAAGGATGTTCAAATTATAAATTTCGGCTGCCAAAACAGAGCCGACTGCGCCAATTTTTTTCAGACCTTTTTCTCTAATTTCTTTGGCAACCAAAGCCGTATCATGGGCTTCTACAAGACGGATATGCGGATATTTATCAAAAAATTCTTCGCATTGTTGCAAGGCGATGGGGTGGCTGTGAACTTCTTTGAGGTCTTTGATTTGGATGCCTGGCAAAGCCATTAGGTTTTGTTTTATCCTTAAAAAAACTTCGCCGCGTATGCGTAAATTGCTGTTATTCAATAAATTATAATTACGCAACAAACTCCCTGCAATTGTATTTTCAATCGCCATAACAGCCGAATCTGCTTCGCCTGATTCCACTTGTTGAATCAAAATATCGAAGGTATCGGCAGGAACAACCTCAATATCGGCGGCAGCATGAAAACGCCTTGCCGCGATTTCATGGAATGCACCTTGCACGCCTTGGATGGCAACTTTCAGCAGTTTTGTGGCTTGTCCGTTGCTTTGTGTCACAAGCTCTTTGTCTTTTATTTCTTGATAATCCAAGTCCATGTTGTTGACGATTCTTTTGAATACTGTTTGATAATCAATGGTTTACGCTGTTTTATTCCTGATGTTTGATTTAAAGTTGCTCTTTTCAAAAACAAAAAAAGGAGTTCCCGTTGAGGAACTCCTTTTTGCATTTGAAAGCGTATATTTTTTATCGCCGCGCAAATAAGTAGCTCCTCTTACAGTTGCCGTAAAAGTAAAAATAAAAAAAGCTAAAAGTATTTGCGAAAGGGCGCATCATTGTCTGATTGATTTTATTGGGTGCAAACGTATGTCGTTTTCTCGATGTGACCAAATTTCATTTCTGTTTTTTTTAAATTTTTAGAAAAAGCAAGTATTAAAGGCGTTCAATAAGCCTTTTTACTGAGGGGGTATTTTTGTTATTTTTTTCATAAAAAAAGATAAAATAGTCCATTTTTTAAAAGATTTACCGTTTTTTTGCTCGATTTCTAACTATAAAATCAATTTACTCATTAAAAACAAATCAATTTCGGAATGAAAAAATTCTTATTACTCGGCGTTTTCGCCTGCCTCATTTTTGGCTTACAAGCACAGTCGGCTATTGGCGTTTGGAAATCTATTGACGACGAAACGGGCGAAGCCAAATCCAATGTCCAATTGTATCAAGAAAATGGCAAAATGTACGGTAAGGTCATTGCTTTTTTGCGGAAAGACACCGACCCAAACCGCGTGTGCAATAAATGTACAGACTGGCGAAAAGGACAAAAAGTCATGCAAATGATGATTGTCAGAGATATGGTATTGAATGGTACGACTTGGAAAAACGGTAAAATCCTCGACCCTGAAAAAGGTAAGGAATACACTTGTTCAATGTGGTTTGAAGATGGTAAACCTAACGAACTTAACGTGCGTGGGTGGATTGGACCCTTTTTTAGAACACAAAAATGGTATAGGGTTCAGTGAAAAGTGAAAAACTAAAAGTGAAAAGTTTATACATGCTCTGAAAGAGCGCAATGTGTTAGCAATGGGAATCGCCTATTAAAAACAAAAAATGAAAAAACATGAAAGAATTCATTTTTATAACAATGATATTTTTGCCCTTTTCAAAAACAATGGCGCAAACGACGGCTACCGATTCTGTTAAAGCGACGGTCAACCATTTTTTTAAAGGCATGAAAACGGGTGATACGACACTCATTCGGTCAACACTTACTGAGGGGGTCATTTTTCAGACCATTGCACGTTCAAAAGAGGGGGCGTTGTCTGTCAAAACTGAAAATGTGGACGATTTCATACGTTTCATTGGCAAAGAAGAAAAAGGCAATGCCGATGAGCGCATTGAGTTTAAAACGGTTGAAATGGACGGTGCGTTGGCATCAGTTTGGACTCCTTATAAGTTCTATTTCAAAGGGCAGTTCAGTCATTGCGGTGCGAACTCGTTTCAATTGGTAAAAATGGGTGGTGCTTGGAAAATTCAATACATCATTGATACGCGCAGACGACAGGGCTGCGAATAGTTTTAAAAAAATGATATTTTCGTAAAAGTAGGAAATAAAGGAAAAGGAAACGCCCGTTCAAATCAAGACTTGAGCGGGCGTTTTTATTTTCCAAAGAAATTGACAAGAACAAAAATGATGATTTTCATTTGCAATAAATTGATAATCAAAGACTTGCAAATTCATCATTCATACTTCATCATTTATCATTTCCGAAGACGGAATGCTTTTCTTACTTTTTCAACATAATCGAGTTTTTCCCAAGTAAAAAGCTCAACTTTCATTGTTTTTGTTTTGCCATCAGGCGTTGAAAATGTCTTTTCGACGATTTCGTTTTGGCGACCCATGTGACCATAAGCGGCTGTTTCAGAATACATCGGCGAACGCAATTTCAAACGTTTTTCGATGGCATAAGGACGCATATCGAACAGCTTTTCGACGATTTGAGCGACTTCGCCATCTGACATTTTTTTCTTTTTGCAAGTACCATACGTGTTAACGTAGATACCCATCGGTTTAGCAACACCGATGGCGTAAGAAACTTGTACCAAAACTTCGTCACAAACACCTGCTGCAACAAGGTTTTTTGCAATATGACGTGTTGCATAAGCTGCAGAACGGTCAACTTTTGAAGGGTCTTTGCCCGAAAAAGCACCGCCGCCATGTGCGCCTTTGCCACCATACGTATCAACAATGATTTTACGACCAGTCAAACCTGTATCGCCGTGAGGACCACCGATAACGAATTTACCTGTTGGATTGACGTGATAAATAATTTCGTCGGTGAAGAGGGCTTGAATTTCCTCTTTCATCTGCGATTTGATACGTGGAATGAGGATATTGATGACATCTGCTTGGATTTTTGCTTGCATCGCTCCTTCATCTGCAAAATCATCGTGCTGTGTCGAAAGAACAATCGTATCAATACGTTGAGGTTGGTTGTCGTCAGAATACTCAATCGTTACTTGTGATTTCGCATCTGGGCGTAAATAAGTCATTTCTTTACCTTCACGACGCACCGCTGCCAATTCAATAAGGAGTTTATGCGCCAAATCCAAAGGCAAAGGCATGTAATTGTCTGTTTCGCGTGTGGCGTAACCAAACATCATACCTTGGTCACCAGCACCTTGCTCTTCAGGACTTTTGCGCTCAACGCCTTGATTGATGTCGGCACTTTGCTCGTGAATGGCAGAAAGAATACCGCAAGAATCGGCTTCAAACATGTATTCTGACTTCGTATAACCAATTTTGCGAATCACCTCGCGTGCAATACTTTGAACGTCGAGATAGGTTTTCGTTTTAACTTCGCCTGCCAAAACAACTAAACCTGTTGTGACAAGTGTTTCACAAGCCACTTTTGATGAAGGGTCGAAAGCAAGGAAATTATCAATAAGTGCATCTGAAATTTGGTCGGAAATTTTATCCGGATGACCTTCTGAAACGGATTCTGATGTGAATAAATAAGGCATAAATGAATTTTTGTTTTAATTTTTTTATAAAATATAGAATTAGAAAGGTGGAAAATTGCCCCCCCTCAGTACATTTACAGGGTTTAAGAGGGTTTTACGGCGCAAAGGTATGAATAGTTTAAAAAAAAATGCTTTGTATGCACTTTTTTAAAAGCAAAAGAAATGACACCCTTGAAATTCAAAAATCTCTCTATCTTGGCAGCATGAGTCAGACACCACCTAAAGACGATATTGGACAACTTTCCGAAGAGCAGCGCAATGTGCTGCACTCGCTTCGTGCGTCCCGCATGATTTTGCCGATTCTGTTGGGCTTGGGCGTTGTGGCGTGGTTGGTGCTGCGCAATTTTGATTTTGAAAAAATACGCCAAATTCACTGGTCTGTGGCAACTTTTGGTTGGATTTTATTGGCTTTTGCTTTGATGGTTGTGCGGCACTTGGCATTTTCGGTGCGTATGTGGATATTGGCACAAGGTCATTTTAGCTTTGTCAAATGTATCGAACTCGTCCTTATTTTTGAATTTAGTCTCTGTATTACGCCCACAACGGTCGGTGGTTCGGCGGTTTCGCTTTTTGTTTTGACGCAGGAACGGCTGTCAGCAGCACGTACTACGACCATTGTTTTGTACAAAGTGGTGCTGGATACACTGTTTTTTGTCGGCACTTTTCCACTTCTTTTTGCCATAAATGGCGCAAAAGTCATTCGTCCGTACATGGAAAGCCTTTCAGATGCCAATTGGGAATCACGTTTATTTTTTCTGTCTTACGCAGGCATGGTGACTTATGGACTGTTTCTTTTTTATGGCTTGTTCATCAACCCAACGCTTATCAAACGTTTTTTAGTTGGGGCAACACGTATTCCATTTCTTAAACGGTTTCGTGAACGGATGCAAAAATTGGGGGGCGAAATTGTCCTCGCTTCCGAAGACATGAGAAATATTGGTTGGAAACAACACTTAGCGGCTTTTGGCGCAACTTGGGTCGCCTGGACGTGTAAATTCATACTCATTTCATGTCTTATTTATGGCATAGACCACACTACAATGGATTTTGGACGACAAGTACTGCTTTACTCACGTCTTCAAGCCATGTTTATCATCATGGCTTTGTCGCCGACACCCGGCGGGGCGGGTATTGCAGAAGGATTGTTTTTCCCATTTTTACATGATTTTATTTCAAATCTCGAAATAGCAACCGTCATTGCTTTGATATGGCGGTTGATGTCGTATTATCTTTATTTAGCCGTGGGCGCAGTCATTGTACCCAATTGGATTCGGAAAGTTTTTTTTAAAAACAGAGAAAAAGAAGTCTAAAATATTGTATATCAATTCGTTATACAGATTTAGTAAATTTTTAAAATTTACTAAATCTAATCACCTCAACTCTAATCATCCATCATTAACGAATGAATCAACCACTTTGGCGTCGCCTTTTAAGTTATGTAAAATCCGTTCACATCGAGACAACTGGAAGTGGCTACAATCCCTATCTGCGGGTCGTTTTGAACCGCGGCAGATATCAGCTTTTGACTGCAAACGCCATATATAGCTATGGCGATTTGTACGACAACTTTTCAAAAGCCTTTGAGAAAATTGACCTCGATAGGTTAGAAATCAAAGATGTTTTGATTCTCGGTTTTGGACTCGGCAGCATTCCCTTGATATTGGAAACCATGTTTCAAAAAAAATACTACTACACAGCTGTTGAGATTGACCCTGAAATTTTGAGGTTGGCAAACACCTACGTTGTGCCTGATATTCATTCGGGTATCGAGTTTCAACTGTCCGATGCAGCGACTTTTGCCGCATTTTCAGATGAGAAATACGATATGATTTGTATGGATGTTTTTCTGGACGACGAAGTGCCTACGGAACTGGAACACGAGGATTTCCTTGTAAACTTGAAAAAAATGCTCTCCCCCAACGGTATTTTGCTGTTCAATAAGCTTTCGTATTCTAAAAAAGATAAAAAAAATTCAGATGCCTTCTTCATAAACCATTTCAAACGCATTTTTACTGAGGGGGTCTATTTGGATGTAAAAGGCAATTATATTTTGCTCAATCGAGGCGACATTCTTAAAAAATGATGAACGATGGATGATAAATGATGAATTTCTAAAGTTAGCTGCCACAATTCATCATTTATCATTCATCGTTCATCATTAATTTTTTTCTACCTTTGCGGTCAATTTCTAAAATTTACAATTAAAAAGCTGAAAGCCATGATGTTTTCTATCAATATTTATCTTCGTTTCGCGCTTATCGCCGTGTTTTTGATTGGTGGCACAGCCGCAGCATTTATCTGGGGCTTTTGGTGGGCATTTCCGTTCCTTTTAGCAGGTATCATCTTAATCGTCGGTTATATTTTGCTTGGAACAGTGCAATCGGCAGCAATGATGTTGCAAACAGGTGACTTCATGGCAGCTGACCAACGATTGAATATGACCTACTTCCCACAATGGCTTTATACCGCAAATCGGGCGTATTTCTGGTTGTTGAAAGGCACCATTTACAGTCAACAAAAAGAATATGTGATAGCAGAAGAGCATTACATAAAAGCTCAAAAAATCGGTTTGCCGAGCGATAACGAGAAGGCAATGGTGCTTTTGGCACTCACCAACTTTCGTTTGATGAAAAATAACTGGCCAGCAGCCGAAAACTTTTATCGTCAACTGAAAGCTCTCAAAGTAACTGAACCAATGATAAAAGAACAAATCAAGGAGTTTGACGAAGCTATGAAGCAAAAAGGTCAAGTCAAAGCTGCTATGTCACGCCCCGGCTTCCGCAACACAATGGGTGGCGGTGGCAAACGCCCACGTCCAAAATCTCGTTAGTTGGGAACTGGTTATTGGTTATTAGGAATTGGTTATTGGTCGTACGAATTAACCAATCCCCAATAACTAATAACCAATCCCTAACCAATAACTAATCACCAATCATGGCAACACCAAAATCTGTCGCTTTTCATACATTGGGTTGCAAACTCAACTATTCTGAAACCTCTTCCATCCAACGGCTTTTTGAGGACAACGGCTTCTTTGTCAATGAGTTTGACGCAGGGGCTGATGTGTATGTTATTAATACGTGTAGCGTAACTGATTTTGCTGACCAAAAATGTCGTCAAATCGTGCGGCGTGCGTTGCGACATACCCCTCAGTCATTTGTCGTTGTCGTGGGTTGTTATGCCCAATTGAAGCCGCAGGAAATAGCAGAAATACCAGGTGTTGACTTAGTGTTAGGGGCAGGAGAGAAGTTTAAAATCATTGATTATATTGATACACTCACCAAAGCACAAGGCAAAGGCATGGTATCGGCGGGTGAAATCCGAGAAGTGAATACCTTCCACAACGCCTTTTCGTTTGGCGACCGCACCCGTTCTTTTTTGAAAGTTCAAGACGGTTGCGATTACAAATGTACTTTTTGTACCATCCCTTTAGCACGTGGTAAAAGTCGTTCTGATACCGTCGAAAGTGTCGTCGCAAATGCCCATAAAATCGCTGAAATGGGCGTAAAAGAAATTGTACTGACGGGGGTGAACATTGGTGATTTTGGCAACGGCACAGAGGTTATTGAAGGCACAAGAGTAAAAAAAGAAGCTCTTTTCATTGATTTGATAAAGGAATTGGACAAAGTGGAAGGCATCAACCGCTTCCGCATTTCGAGCATTGAGCCTAATCTATTGACAAATGAAATCATTGCATTTGTAGCTGATTCTCAACGTTTTATGCCCCATTTCCACATTCCTTTGCAGTCAGGCAATAATAAACAATTGCAACAAATGAAGCGGCGTTACAAACGTGAATTGTATGCAAGCCGTGTGGAAACGATAAAAACATTGATGCCTCATGCCTGTATTGGTGTGGACGTGATTGTTGGTTTTCCAGGCGAAACGGACGAGGATTTTTTAGAAACCTATCGTTTTATCAACAGCCTTGACATCAGTTATTTGCATGTTTTTACTTATTCAGAACGCCCAAATACGCCTGCCAATGAAATGGAAAATGCTGTGCCGATGCACAAACGACGTGAGCGCAACGAAATGCTAAGGATTCTGTCAGAAAAAAAACGACGTGCTTTTTACCAACAGTTTTTAGGTCAAACACGAGAAGTTTTGTTTGAAAAACATAAAAACAGTGCCTTTTTGAC
>JAYTMI010000887.1:0-3768 GCA_043728625.1 Saprospiraceae bacterium
GTATCTTGAACCGCAATTTGTGCCAACAAAGCGATGCTGTCTTCCAATTGTTCAAGCCTTTTGAAATCCGCAGGTTTGATGTCTCCTGCTTCCTTTTGAGCAAACAGGACATTTTGAAAAACAAGGAATATAAAGCTGATGATAATAGATTTCATTCTCTATTTTTCTTTGACAAACGAAAAGGTTGTGCCAAAAATTACATTTTACAAGGAAAATTGACTTTTCTATAACAATTTCAGAACTTCATCAATTCCTTAAAAATCTTATTCGTTGGCAAACCCATGATGTTTTCATAACTGCCTTCGATGCGTCGTATCTTACAATGTCCAATCCAATCTTGAACAGCATAAGAACCTGCTTTGTCAAAAGGTTGATAATGTTCAATATAAAAATCAATTTCCGCATCTGTCAATGTATCGAAATAAACTTTTGCGACATCAGAAAAGACCCTTTTTCGTTTCTTTGAAATCATACAAACACCTGTAATAACACGGTGCATATTGCCCGACAAATCGCGGAGAATACGCTGTGCATCTGCCACATTTTCAGGCTTATTATATATGGTGTCATTCAACACAACCGTTGTATCGGCGGCAATAATAATGTCATAGTCTTCGAGCCATGGACGTGCAAATTCTGCTTTCTTTTCAGCAAGAAAAGCTGCTACTTTATCGGTCTTACACTGAGGGGGGATACTTTCGTCCACATCCGTCGGTCGGACAATCACATTTGTAAAACCCGATTCACGAAGTAGTTGGCTGCGGCGAGGCGATTGAGAAGCTAAAAGGATTTTATGATTGAGATGCATACATAAAAGTTTGATTATCGTTTAATGTTTCGCACAAAGGTAATAGGATAAACGTCTTTTTCTTTTGGGAATTACAAAATGGTTTAGGCAGTAGAACACGCCTAAACCATTTTGTAATTCGGAAAAAAGAAGTAGGATTTTAAAAAAATGTGTAAATTTGCACGAACAAAGAATATGATTAAACGAAACCGACTAAAATATGGCAAGAGACATCATTCACAATGAAGTTTGAACTTAATTAGAAAACCATAATCGGGAAATTACACTCGACCCACACATGTAATCAATTTTAAATTTTAATAAATATAACAATGACAAATTCATTATTTTTTAAGACTTTTCTTTTTCTCTTGATTGGTTTGAATGCTTTTGCGAAGCCACCCGAAAGAGAATTTTATCAAATCAAAATTTACACGGTCAATAACCAAGAACAGGAAAAACGCGTTGAGCAATATCTTAAAGATGCCTACATACCTGCGATGCACAGAATGGGCATAAAAAAGGTGGGTGTGTTCAAACCTGTTGCAACCGATACGGCTTCTTTTGGAAAGTTGATTTACGTATTAACACCCATCAAAAACTTAGACCAGTTATTGGTTATTCCGGTAAAACTCAATGCAGATGCGGCTTATCAGAGTGCGGGTAAAGATTATATTGATGCGGAATATAAAAATCCACCTTATGCCCGCTTTGAAACCATCGTTTTACGGGCATTTCCAGAAGCACCTATGCTGAATCTGCCGAAATTAAAAGGACCTAAAAGCGAAAGAATTTACGAATTACGCAGCTATGAAGGGTACACTGAAAAAATACATCAAAACAAGGTGAAAATGTTTAATGCAGGAGGTGAAGTAAAATTATTCACAAGACTGGGTTTTAATGCTGTGTTTTACGGACAAGTGGTTTCGGGTAGCCACATGCCCAATCTGATGTATATGACGACATTCGAAAACAAAGCAGCGAGAGATGAACATTGGAAAGCATTTAGCGCTTCGCCAGAATGGGCGAAACTAAAAGCAGAGCCACAATATCTGAACAATACGTCAAAAAATACCAGCTACTTTATGTATCCTGCTGAGTATTCCGACCTTTAAGTTCACATATCCGAAAGCACTCTCCCCTACAATGCACATGTGTAAATAGATGCGAGCCAGTTTCCAAAGTAGCTTACGAAGAAACTTATCCTTTCAGAATTGAGTAAACAAATGCCCCCCTCAGTAAAACCCGCTCCACAAACGGCATTAGGCACAAAAAAAGCCTAATGCCGTTTGTGGTTTATATCACCATTCAAAAATTTTGACAATAGAGTATTAAAAAAACATATAGGATTTACACTAACAGTTGTATGCGATTGTCGAAACTGCTTATATTTGTTTAATTTCTTATTCCTAAATCCACAAAATCACGTGAATTATGTATCTACGACTCATTATCTCAGGTCTCATCAGCTTTTGTACGCAATTTCTATGCGCTCAAAACTTACCCAATCCGATTCTTTTTTGTAGCCAAGTGCCTAACCCGAGTGGTTTTGGGAGCATCATGGAAACCTTTGGCAATCACCAAGCGAGTATGGACGCGATTCCACGAGGCGGTGATTTGTACATCCGTTATCCGAATGGTACGCTCAAAAACTTGACACAAGTCGCTGGTTATGGACAAAATGGTATGCAAGGGGCGACGGCTATCGCTGTTCGAGACCCCTCAGTACATTGGGATGGACAGAAGGCTTTGTTCAGTATGGTCATTGGTGCGCCGACACAACGTTATCAAGTGTTGACTTTTAAATGGCAGATTTACGAAATCACAGGTTTAGGGCAAAACGAAACACCTGTTATCACTCTTGTGCCCAATCAACCAACGGGTTACAATAATATTCAGCCCATTTATGGCACTGACGACCGCATTCTCTTTACTTCCGACAAACCGCGAGGCGGTATGGCGCATCTTTATCCACAATTAGATGAATATGAATCTGCTGCTGTAGTATCAGGCATTTGGCGACTCGACCCAAAAGCTTGTTCGGAGGCAGACGGTGTGACCATGTTAACCCATGCCCCTTCAGGTGACTTCAATCCGATGATTGACAATGCGGGGCGTGTCATTTTTATGCGTTGGGATCATCTTCAACGTGACCAACAAGCTGATGCGGATATAGTCAGTGGTGGCAGTTATGGCACATTTAATTATGCAGATGAAACAGCAAATGCCGCTAAATCATCTATATTACCAGATATTGAAGTCTTTCCTGAACCCAGACAAGGACGCAATGACTTATTCAGCCTACCCGCTTGGGCAAATACGAATGGTCAAACGTTCAATATCTTCAATCCGTGGATGATGACAGAAGATGGAACAGAATTGGAAATATTGAACCATCTGGGCAGACATGAAATAAGCACTTACATTGAACCTAATTTTACTAATGACCCCAATATCCATGATTTTTATACGCCGCCAAGTCCAACGCCTATTCGCAGCATGATGCACATTCAAGAATCGCTCGTCACGCCGGGATTGTATTATGGAACAGAGGCAGTTGAATTTGGTACTCATGCCTCAGGTATGATTGTTTCAGTGAATGCACCGCCTGGCACACATCCCGAACAAGTTGCTTTCACATACATAACACATCCTGATACGCGCTCGCCAACAAGTACACCTTCTGTCAATCATTCGGGCTTGTACCGAAATCCTTTGCCATTGACAAATGGGCAAGTTTTGGTGATGCAAACCAGTGCAACGGATTATGATCAAAATATTGGCACATCAGGAAGCCCCCTCAGTAAATACGACTACCGCTTGCGTCTTTTGGAAACAGCAGGCAGCTATTTCAAAGCAAGTAGCATCGCTTTGACGGGTGCAGGCATTTCTAAAACAGTTTCATGGTGGAGTCCTGATGAGTTGCGAAACTATTCAGGTGTGTTGTGGGAAACATTCCCTGTTGAAGTCCGTGTGCGCCC
>JAYTMI010000888.1:0-4980 GCA_043728625.1 Saprospiraceae bacterium
CTTCAAATTGCCTTCGACTATTCCCTTTTTAGAGGAAAACCCTAATCTTGTTATAGATACCTGCCATTTTTCCAACGATTTTAAAATGCGTTTGCTCGCTGAATTGCCCGATTTAGACCAAAATACTGAGGGGGTGCTGATTCAAAGCGATAATTTTCAGGCGTTGATTTTTTTGCAGGAACGGTATAAGGAGCAAGTCAAGTGTGTTTATATTGACCCGCCGTATAATACGGGTGGCGATGATTTTGTTTATAAAGATAATTTTAAACATAGTTCTTGGATGACTTTCCTACAAAATAGGATGGATTCATCATACAACTTGATAAATGAGAAAGGCAGCTTCTTTTGTAGTATAGATGATAATGAAATGCCGATTTTAATGCCATTGATAAGCTCGGTTTTCGGGGAAGAAAATTTTGTTGCGAATATTATTTGGCATAAAAGATATGCCGCGTCAAATGATAGTAAAGGTATTCCAGCAATGCACGATTACATTTTGACGTATTCAAAATCTGAATTGTATGAAAGAAATTTACTACCAAGAACTGAAAAACAAGATGGTTTATACAGATATGATGATAATGATGGAAAAGGTAGATGGCGGTCAGATAATTTATCTGTTAAAACGGTTTCTGAAAGCTATTTATATGAAATAACTAATCCCCAAACTTTGAAAACTTATTTACCTCCTAATGGTAGATGTTGGATGACCAATAAGGAAACTATTTTGAAATGGATTGATGAAAATAGAATTTTCTTTGGTCAAGATGGAAAAGGCGCACCTCAATTAAAACGATATTTGAACGAAGTTCAAGCTGGAATTTTACCACTTAGTCTTTGGTCTTATGATGAAGTTGGACATACAGATGGAGCAAGGAAAGAACTTAAAGCACTTTTTGAAATTCCTCCTTTTGATAATCCTAAGCCAACTCAATTGATAGGAAAAATTGCTACAATTAGTATTAACAATACTGAAACCATTCTCGATTACTTCGCAGGCAGCGGCACAACAGGACACGCCGTCATCAATCTCAACCGCGAAGACAACGGCAAGCGGAAATACATACTCGTCGAGCAAGGCGAATACTTCGATACGGTGTTGTTGCCGCGCTTAAAAAAAGTGATATATGCCAAAGATTGGAAAAATGGCAGCCCCCTCAGTACAGAGACGGGCGTGAGTCATTGTCTGAAATATCTGCGTTTAGAAAGCTATGAAGACACACTGAACAACCTCGCCCTTGCCCGTACCGAAGCGCAAGAATTGGCATTGGGACAAAGCGCCGATTTCCGCGAAACCTACTTCTTGAACTATCTTTTTACTGCCGAAAGCCGCACCGCTTTGTGGAATATCACGCAATTTGACAACCCTTTCGATGTGCGTTTACGTCTTTTGCGCCAAAACGAAGAGCGTGAAGCGGTTATTGATGTGGTCGAAACGTTTAATTATCTACTGGGTTTGGTGGTAATAAGTATGGAAAAGACACAAGACTTTGTCGTGATAACAGGGAGGGAATTAAATGATGACGTTAAAAATGGCGCAACAATACTCGTCGTTTGGCGCAATTGTAAAGATAAAAGCGCAGATGATTTGAATCGTTTTTTTGAAAAATCACAATTCAATCCGAGAGAAAAGACCTACAAAAAAATCTATGTGAATGGCGAGCATACTTTACCGAATACATTGGACGAAACAAATGCGCCGAAAGTGGTGCAGATAGAAGGAGAATTTAGGAAACGGATGTTTCCCTAATAACTAAATCAATCAAAAATGAAAGACAATGAATTGATACCCTTTGAGGGCAAAGGAATCCGTAGGATTTGGCACGATGAACAATGGTATTTTGCCGTTGTAGATGTTATTGCTATTTTGACCGATAGTAGCAACCCTAATCGCTATTGGACGGATTTAAAACGGCGTAGTGAGAAGGAAAGTGGTCAATCATACGCATTTTGCGTATCATTGAAAATGGCGGGAACGGACGGCAGAAAACGGTTGACCGATTGTGCCAACACACAGGGCATTTTAAGAATCGTTATGTCTGTACCATCACCAAAAGCCGAGCCATTGCGGTTGTGGTTAGCCGAACAAGGCAAACGAACGATTGACGAAGCCGAAAACCCCGAATTGGCTTTTGAGCGCGCAAGGGAACTTTATAAAGCAAAAGGTTACACCGATGAATGGATAGAAAACCGTATGAAAACAAAAACGGTACGGAAAGAATTGACGAAAGAGTGGCAAAATAGGGGTATCAAAGAAGATAAAGAATACAGCATCTTAACGGCGACCATTGCCAAACACACGTTTGGATTAACACCCAGCGAACATGGTCAATACAAAGGTTTAGAAAAACAAAACCTGCGCGACCACATGACACCGCTTGAATTGATTTTTTCAGCACTAAGTGAAGAAGTAACACGGCAAATTACTATCAATGACGATGCACAGGGCTTCTATCAAAATCAAGAGGCGGCGGCGCAAGGTGGGAACTATACGAAAAAGGCTATGGCATTACTTGAAAAAGAGAAAAATATTAAAGTGCTATCAAAGGATAATTTTTTAAGTCTCACAAGCAGTGAGAAGCTGGATGAATTGCCGTCCGAAGATAAAGCGGAGTAAAGGCTTTAAAGCACACTTTAAGCGAATAAAGCGCGTTTTTGATGTAGTTAAATATATTTTTCCCTGCAAATTCAAAACAATATTTTAGATTTGCAAGGAAAAGGCAATAAAATGATGACAAGACCTTACATACCGCGGACGGCGGAAAAAGACATATTACGGCTATTGAGCCATTTTCCTGCCGTTGCTATTGTCGGACCGAGACAGGTTGGCAAAACCTCATTGGCACAACACATTGCTGCGGAGTGGACACGTCCAACGCTTTACCTCGACCTTGAAAATCCGCGAGACCTCAATAAACTAAGTGACCCTTTTTTGTTTCTTGAACCCTTGCAAGAGCAAACCGTCATACTCGATGAAATACAGCGCGTCCCCGATTTGTTCCCAATACTGAGGGGGTTGATTGACCAACATCGTGTACCTAATCGCTTTATATTATTGGGTTCAGCCTCGCCCGATTTGATACGAGATACATCAGAGTCGTTGGCAGGTCGGTTAGCGTATTTTGAGTTATCGCCTTTATCACATCTGGAAACGGCAACTTTGTCGAGTTATCAAAACCATTGGCTACGAGGTGGCTTTCCCGAAAGCCTATTGGCAAGTGACGAAAGGAATAGTATAGATTGGCGAGATAATTTCATACAAACCTATCTTGAACGCGATTTACCACTATTGGGCTTAAACGCAAATCCATTATTGACCCGCCGCCTTTGGACAATGTTGGCACATTGGAATGGTAATTTGCTGAATCTTGAAGCAATAGGCAATTCTTTGGGCGTGACGGGACCGACAATTCGGCGATATATTGATTTTTTTGAGGCATCCTATTTAATTCGACGATTGCAACCGTGGTTCACCAATATATCAAAACGGCTTGTTAAATCGCCAAAAATATATATTCGAGATACAGGCGTTCTTCATGCCCTTTTAGCGATTGGTAGTTTTGAGCAATTACAAGGGCATCCTTCATTGGGCGCATCGTGGGAAGGATACATCATTCAAGATATAGCGACCATGCTGCCACCTCGACATGAACTGTATTTTTACAGAACGCAAGATGGTACAGAAGCGGATTTAGTGATTGTGAAAGCAGGCGTTCCCGATGTATTGGTTGAAATCAAGCACAGTTCAGCACCGACTATCACTAAAAGTTTGCGGACGGCAGCGATTGACCTAAAAACACGGCGGAATGTTATTGTTTCGCCTGTTGCTGAAAACTATCCGTTGCGTGATGGTTTTGAAGTTGTGAGTCATGCCAATTTGTCGAGTTTGTTTGAATGATAAATCAGACTAAACATAAAATTATCAAGTAATAAAACATAAAATTAACTTATCATTTACTAAAAAAAATACCTCCATGAGTGTCGGAACAAAATGGTATAAATGCGATTTGCATCTCCATACACCCGCAAGTCTTTGTTTCAAAAATCGAAATGTCACGCCTGAACAATGGGTAACAGCAGCAATTGAAAAAGGGTTAGATTGTGTTGCGGTCACAGACCACAATACAGGAGCTTGGATTGATGATATTAAATGCGCAGCCCAAGACACACAATTAACAGTTTTCCCTGGAGTTGAACTGACTTGTGGTGATGCCAAAGTTCATTTGCTTATTTTGTTTGATAAGGATAAAGGCAGACAAGAAGTCGAAGATTTTATTCGTGATGCGGGTATTGAACGAGAAAAGTTTGGGCAACAGGATGCACATTCACCCAAAAATGCTGATGATGTGTTCAAACTTGCTCTTGAAAGGAAAGCAATATGTATCCCCGCTCATATTGATGAATTCAACGGTATTTCAGAAATTGCTAACCAACCGCGCATTTCATTATTAGAACAAAAAGAACTTTTAGGCGTGCAAGTTGTACACGAGGTAATGACAAGACCAGATGGGGACTATCAAAAAAATATAAGTCAAACACATAAAACGCTTAATCAGTATTATGGAGAAGATACGGAAAAAAAGCCCGCTGAAAAATGGAAAGTGTCATTGGAACGCTTAAAAAATTGGCGACAAGCAGCTATTCAAGCTCAAAGGAATAATAAAGCAATAATGACTTTTTCAGACAATCCCCATGAGGAAGGTGATTCTAAGCATGGACTTTGGGGTATAGGCACACGTTATACTTGGATAAAAATGGATATAAATCCAAGATTAGAAAGTTTGAGACAGGCATTGTTGCTTCATAAATTTCGCATCCGAAATGATTTTGAATGTCCTAGTAATCAAAAACCTTATACTCGTCCAGAAGTGATTATACGTTCTATCTGTATTGAAAATACGCACATTTCGGATACCCTTTTGCCTTTCGATGTAAAATTTAGCCCTCAAATGACGACTGTAATTGGTGGTCGAGGCAGCG
>JAYTMI010000889.1:0-4308 GCA_043728625.1 Saprospiraceae bacterium
GCCACTCCTAAAACCACCAGGAATCAAGGCATTATTGGATTGATACTGAGGGGGTATCGTATCGCGTGGAATGACATTGCCGCGAAGAATTGTAATGTATTGAACACCTGTTGAGGTATTACCGCAGTCGTCCACCAAAATCCATTTTCTTATAATTAAGGTGTCGCCGTGATTATTTTCTCTGTATTGAATATTGACATCGTCGTCACAGTTGTCTTGACCATAAACATTGAGTGGTCTTATCGGCACTTCACTGATGCTGTTAACGGTAATGTCAATAGGTAAATTGACGATGCGTGGCGTGTCTCTATCAATCACTTTTACATAGATTTTGAAAGTTGCCGTGTTGCCGCATTTGTCAACAGCTTTCCACACGCAATCCATGAGGGTGATAAAACCGTCTTGTTGACAACGTCCGAATCTGACAGCTAAATCCACAAATGATTTGCTGAGGTTGTCGTCACAATCGTCCGTCATGTTCATATCAAAAACATTGTATAGCGGAATGTGCTGACAATCAACAGTTAAGGTATCGCCATTTTGGAAATTCAAAGAAACGAGCTGTTGGTTTCTTGGTGTAATGACAGGCGGCGTTCTATCAATTCGTGTAATGATTTGCGTAGCTGATGCTGTTTTTCCTGACGCATCGGTGGCTGTCCATGTCCGCAACAAACGGTCGCCACAGGGTTGCAATTGCTCGATGACATCGGTGTAAGTTACTGAGGGGTTCGGGTCGTCATCGTCAGTTACGATTGGGAAAATGAACGGAAATGAGTCGCGGCAACCAATCGTGGTATCGCGTACCAAAATAGTAGGTGGTGCGGTGTCTTGTTGCATCAAAATTCGAAGCGTTGCAGGTATAAGACAATTACCAGAAGTTGACTCCACTCTAATTGTAGTTTGGGCAAGTGTAGGCGTAAAACTCAAAGACATGTCCGTACCTAAAACCGTATTATTAGCCACATCAACCCAGCGAACAGATATGCCAGAAGCCCTCAAAACAACTGTTTCACCACGTTGTGCATGAATAACGCCTGCTGTTAAAAGCGGAACTGAAGAGATGTTTATGCTGTCTGTACTGAGGGGGATGTTGTAAAACTGTTCGCCGTCGCTTGTCGTAATGATTTCAATACGGCAGAAACTTTGTGACGTCTGACAAATCAATTCCTTCTCAGCCATAGTCGAAACGGCAATTGTACGAGTTCCACTATCACACGTTAAACTATCTGGTGTAACAACTGTAAAACGCAAAACACCTTGCTCGAACTGCATCAAATTGCGTGGTTGATACCAGGTAAGGACTTGAATATCACCTATTTCGCGCATGGTTGGCTCATTGGGAATCCACGAAAGGGGTTGAACAGCTACGGAAGAATTAGGCTTGTAACGAATGCCAGCAGGTAGTTTTACAGCGATTTCGTCAGCTGTATCACTTGGTGTAGATGTCAAATTGGTAAAATTCACTTCGATTGTTGACTCGCCACCTGGCACAAAATTATTCGATGGATTGTTACTGACTGAATACAATTTTGGTGTCGTCAATTCAGCCCCTTCAATTTGAATGGGCAACGACTCGCCTGTTTCATTGTTTGAAGGCGTGCCACATGAGGATTTTCCGAGGAATGAAAAATACAACAACGAACCACTCTTGAAATCGCAATCGTTGGAGAAATTGAAACGAATTCTAACCTCATTTGAGTCCGTCGGGCTGTTCGGATCAAAGCCTTTTAAGCCGTTTCGATTCAAAAAAGTATCTAATTTTGAAAAATTCGCATATTCAAAAGTTCTGCCACGCTCGTTGAGACCAACGACTGTTGGAACGCCTGTTGCAGCATGAAAAGGGGCACTTGATGGGTAAGCCACTTCTACTTTTGTCGGAATATAAGTTGCGCCCAAAAGCGGTAATGTTATACGTGTGCGAACATCGAAAACCTTTCCTAAATCTGCATTCCTCAATAAAATTTCAAAAACTGTTGAGTCGCAAATACCCGGTTTATTGAGCGATTGATTGACAAAGTTGGCATCTAAGAACGGAACTTCTGTCGTCACTTTTCCTTGAACGGTTAAGTCCGTACAAGGGGGATAAAGCGATGGATTCCATTGAGGGTCAGTAGATTGCGCACAGTTCCAACCAGAGTTTATGTCCAAATGGCTTTCGCCACAATCGCCTATGAGTGCCTTGATTTCAATGATATTACAAATGTCATCAAGGTTTTTATCTGGTGAAGCAATCGCTAAAGGATTGGTATAAGCATAAGTATTACGTCCGTTATCGCCATACATTTTGAAATCTAAGGCAAATTGGTTCGAAATATTCGTGATGTCGCGCATAGAGACCACCGTGAAGTTCTGTACTGAGGGGGCAGGTTCGACACTGACCCAGGTTGAATTTGCACCGCCTTTGTTCGATGTATTGCAATGTTTGACAATCCATGTCGCTGTATCACTCGCTGTTGAAACAGTGGGATTCGTCACAGGCACTAAGGTCAAAGCGGGCGGGTCGGTGTAAACAATATTGCCATTGAAAACCGAATCGCGCAGATAGGGGGAACACGAACCGTCACCAATTTCTAAGGCATAATAACGGTCACGGTAGAAAATATTAGGTTTGAATGAAAACGTATTATTATTCAAAGAACTGCCCGTCAAAGAGCGACAATTGGGCGTGGCTTTGATGCGTAAATTGAAGGCATAACTCGACACCCGATTGAGCGAGGGAACGATGTTCAAAGTATCAAAACGAGCGACAAAACGCCCCGTTGAGTCCAAATTACTGAGGGGGTAAAAATTACTACCCACATACGGATGATCGGGAATTGAGACCTCAATATTTGTCGTAAACGCCCGAATAAATTCTGGGTCAAATTGTAGTGTAAACGAGTCAACGCCTATGGATTGACGGTATTCATTGCCAAAATGGTCATAATAACCATTGTTTATCATAATTATTTTATACTCCAAATTCGCTTCTGTACAGCCTTTTGGATAGCTCGATGAACTTGGAAAAGAGAAAATGGATTGCGCTTTTCCGACTCTAAAAGTCTCTCCGAAGTTGTCGCAGGCGAACTCTGCACCGCCATCAATATGGTAGCCATAAGCACGGAATTGAGGTATTTTTTCAAATGTATTTTTGTAAGGGCCATCCGTAAAAACGCTAAAATCGCCATAGAAATTGACAGAATCACCTTGACTGAGGGGGGTAATATTGAGAGAAGTTAAACAACTGCTCAAATCCACATATATAGCTTTTGTTGAGTCAGTTCTAACAACACGAATGTTAGACGAGTCAACAGGGCAATTATATGTCTGACCGCTTTTTACAAACTGAACAAAACCCTTACCATAAGTAAAAATATCGTTCAAATTGGTTTGTGCCAACTTAGTGATATTATTGTATGAAATGCGAACACCGATTGAATCAGAAATGGGGTCATTACCGACGACATTTAAGACGGTCATACGCACTGAATCGCAAGACATCGCTACTTTTAAATTGGCATCGGAAGGCGAAATATGTGTTGTATATGTGCCATCTGTATAACCCAAAGTCGTTCTCGAAGCTGTAAAATCCGTCGTTTTTAAACCTTTCGGACATTCATAAGCCACATTAGGCACACAAGGCGGTGCGGCATAATGGATGCGCGGTCCCGCCAAGGTATCGCAATACCACACGTGTTGACAACCACAAGGCGGGCATGAATACGCCAATTCCATTGGAAAATCAGTAGGACCAGGAACGGCTGTACATATGGCTTTGAAACCAAAATTGACCGTATAATCACCATTGAGATAATCCACAGCAATCAATTCATTCGGCAAACCACCCTTTTGTTTTACTGAATCAATACGGAAAAACAGATACACTGTATCGCCCGATTGCGTCATGGTTTTCAAAAACATGGTATCCGTAAAACGGAGCATGAACATGGAGTCTTGAATCGGTAAAATCCCTGTTGGTACTTTCACTTTGACCAAAATTTCTTCTTGACCGTTACAATTTCTTTCAAAATTGAAGATATTACGTCTTTCAAGATGCTGAATGGAAAAGGGCTTTTCGTCCGTAAAAGCATCGGTCTCAGAACAGTTTTCAACTAAATCATTGACATTCAAAGGCGCAAAATAACGTGGCTTAATGACTTGATTCCGCGCACCGCACAAATCGGTATAGTTTAATTGTGCATTGAAAGCTGTTTCAAAATCATTTTTACAATTATCGTCTCTGTTTGACAATGAAGCATTGCAATCTACCTCGTATTCTATTGTCACTTCTACATTTTTTCCAATGGGTAAATCATCAAAATGACCGTC
>JAYTMI010000890.1:0-2333 GCA_043728625.1 Saprospiraceae bacterium
GGTGTTCAAAAGAAAACCAATAACCTCACACTACCGCTATTGGTCTTTTTGATGTATGGACTTACCAATACAGCGTTCAATTACTTGAATCTCAAATACGTCACAGTGAGTGGCACAACCATCGCTTTCATGCTTATGGCTTGCATTGGTGCCATAATTTCAGGCTTGTTTTTATTGGTTTATCAAAGAAAAGCGATTGCTGTTAGAAACCTTATTGCCGCCATTCCCTTAGGTATTCCCAATTTCCTCTCTTTTTATTTTCTATTAAAAGCCTTAGATGTATATAAAAACAATGGCGCGTATGTTTTGCCTGTGTATAATATAGGTGTCATCGTCGTTTCAACGGTTGTGGCTTTGTTCTTTTTCAAAGAAAAATTAGCGAAATGGAATTGGATAGGTTTGATTTTAGCTTTGGTGGCGATTGTTTTGATTTCTTGGACGAGTTAATTTCGTTTAAAATCTAACATAACTACCTTTCAAATAAAGAGAAAATGAATGGTTTATTGAAAAAACCAGTATATTTGCTGAATAAAATAATAGCAATGATGGTTGAAGATTTAGTCATTTCAAAAGATATTTTGCAAAGTGTTAAAATGACATCCAGTCAATTAACGCTTGAAATAGCTGTCTATTTATATGCCCAAAAGAAATTGACGTTGGGACAAGCTAAAAGGCTTGCTGGGCTTGACCAAATCACATTTCAAAAAGAATTGGTACAAAGGCATATCAATATTCACTATGATATGGCAGATGTCTTGAAAGATTTACAAAATTTGGGCATTCAACTTTAGCTTATGGTTATAATCAGCGACACCTCTCCTGTCAGCAATTTGATTAAGATTGGTGAATTACACTACACCTGTTACAAAAAGTTTTTGGGACAATCGTGATACCACGAATCGTCTATGAAGAGTTATGCGTTATTGACAATATTTAGAAAGATTAATCAATGAGGCAAACTTTCGGATTAGTCCTAATTTGTTCAATAAAGTTATAGCTCTTTTGAAAGAATAACATTTGATTCTTTTGACCCAATTTCCTCGTAAATACTGAGGGGGCATTTCAAATATAGCTTTAACCTTATTGCAAAAAATAAATACTTCACAAATACTTCCCACCTCGCCTAATTGCCCGAAACAACAAAAACAGAAAAAAACCACCAACCCACATTGTTATACGTGTATATTCACCTTCTCCTTCCTTATGAAAAAGAAAACCCAATGCAACAGTTGCCAACAACAATAAGGTGAAAATCAGTTGTTGTCCAACAGAATACATCAACTTCGCACCTAAAATCACGTCTGGATTATTGATGTCCAATTCTCCTTTTTTAGCTTTTTGCAACACTTGATGCAGTTCATCGGGCAAGCCAAGAGTTGTCGCAACACTACGGCGTAACAGCCCACTCACAAAGGACACCATTCCTTCTTTTTCACCCATTAAAAATTTTTGAGCATACGGACGCACGACATCCAAAGGATTGAATTTAGGATCTAATGCATTGCATAAACCCAACAAAAGCGTCACCATACGATTGAGTAAAACATAGTCCTTTGGCACTTGCACAGTACCCGTAATCCCTTTAAAACCAATGTCTTGTATCAAACTGAAAAGGCTGTTATTAAACGGATCAACTTCAATATTTTTAAAATTCAAGCCTTCTAATTTGATTTCATTTTGAAGGAAATTGCGCAGTGCATTGACCATTTTTTCTGCCATCTTTTCGGCATCTTTGTTGTGCGCCAAAAAGCCCATTGTATTCAATGCCGCAATCATTGCAGCCGTATCATTCCTAACAGCCGCCTCGATGAGTTGTGGAATACCTTCGCGCAAAGCTGTGCTTAGAGTTGCCACCGCACCAAAATCAAGCAGCACAATTGAGCCATCTTTTTGAACTAAAATATTGCCTGGATGAGGGTCAGCGTGATAAAAACCATCTTTGAACAACATGCGACAATACGCTTTTAAAATACGGCTTGCAATGTCGCGGCGGTCTAATTGCCAAGCATCTAATTGCGCCAAATTTGAGATTTTTATGCCTGCGTGCCATGTCGTCGTCAACACTTTTCCAGTTGAATATTCCCGATGCACTAAAGGAACTGTTATGCCTTCTTCTTCTATATTCACACGAATTTGCTCCATTGAGGTCGCTTCACGTACAAAATCCAACTCTTCCTCAATCATTTTCCGCACTTGAGTATAAAGATAGTCCATGCCCTTTATGTCATAAAACCAAGCAGAAATTCGTGTCAACCGCAAAATAATTTCTAAATCTATTTTCGCAACTTCTTCAATATCAGCATGTTGCACTTTGACAACAACTTCAGTTCCGT
>JAYTMI010000891.1:0-5042 GCA_043728625.1 Saprospiraceae bacterium
TTGTCGTTTTATTTGTCGTATCGTTTGTGAAGGACATATTTTGGTTTTAGATATGGTTGTGTAGCACGTATTTTTTCAAAAGCTAAATGTAGGAATATTGTTTGGTTTTTAAGAGTAAAATATCTAAATATTATAAAAATGCCGCGATTACGGTATTCTACCTATTTTATTTTCTACAAAATGACGGTTAATAAAAAGAAAAATAGGCCTTGTAAAAGCATCATACCATCTGTTAAACCATAATAATAATAGTCACTTCTACTTTTCCGAGTAAATCCAACAACCAAAATACTGATTGTATACGTCAACAACAAGGCGATTGTGTTTTTGAACGCATAAACGCCTTGTTTATTCAAAACAAAAACAATAAATACACAGCCTAATAAAGCTAAAATACCTAAATATTTAGCATTTTGAACGCCTATACTGAGGGGTATGGTTTTGACATTTGTCTTTGCATCCACATCAATATCACGTATGTCGAACGGAATTGTTAAAGCAAAAACGAACAAAGCTCTTTCTAAAAACATAAATCTAACATGGTTATCCAATATATTACTATATTCCTGAACTGGCAAAATGACAGTGACAAAAGCCCACACAAAGGCTATTGTAAAGATTTTGACAAAGGGCAAATCGCGTAAACGTTTACCTCTAAAAACGGGTAAAACGTAGGCAAGCGACAAAAAAGCAGCGACAATAAGACTTAATTGAGTGGCTGCTTTGATATTAAAAAAGAAATAAAAACAAAACAAACCCGCTAAAATGGTCAAAATACTGAGGGGGATACTGAATGACTTTGTTTTCAAAAACCGTTGATTATCAACGAGTTGTTTTTTCAAAAAAAAAGTAATAGGTTTGTGAATATTGTAAAGAAAGAATGTTGCAGCAGCGACAAAAATCGGTAAAACGCTTTGATAAAGGTTGTCATCTCCTAAAAAACGACAGGTTTGTACCGTTTGTGAATAGGCACAGAGAGCAATGAAAAAATTGCCGTAAAGAAGGAAATTGATGATTTTCATAAGGATAAAGGTAAGCCTTTGAAAATAATTGTATTAAAAAAGCCTTGAAAACGATGTGTTTTCAAGGCTTTTTTTAGATGAAATCCTATTTTTAAAAATATTTAAAATTATGATTCGCTTCTATTTTTTGTAGCACCTCATACATGAGTTTAATGACATTTTGAACGTCTT
The DNA here is from genome assembly GCA_043728625.1 of Saprospiraceae bacterium. Classification (GTDB taxonomy): domain Bacteria; phylum Bacteroidota; class Bacteroidia; order Chitinophagales; family Saprospiraceae; genus JAAFJT01. Next base: position 1,194 of record JAYTMI010000891.1, read on the forward strand.
CCTTGTCCGCCATTTCAACCGTTGTGTGCATATAACGCAGCGGCAACGAAATGAGGGCAGAGACAACACCACCGTTTGAGTAAGCAAAGGCATCGGTGTCGGTTCCTGTCGTGCGGCTCGAAGCTTGGCGTTGGAAAGGAATCTGTTTCTCCTCAGCAGTGTCAATGATTAGACTCAAAAGCCGGTTGTGTACTGAGGGGGCATAACTGAGGCTTGGTCCTTTGCCACAACGCACATCGGCTTGTACTTTCGCATTCATCAAGGGCGTTGAAGTGTCGTGACAGACATCTGTGACGATGGCGACGTGCGGCTTGATGGTATCTGCAATCATTTCTGCACCTCGCAAACCAACTTCCTCTTGTACAGCGTTGACGATATAAAGAGAAAACGGCAATGTGATGTTGTTTTCTTTCAAAAGACGCGCAACTTCTGCAATACAAAAACCGCCGATGCGATTATCTAAGGCACGACCGCAGTAGTAACGGTTGTTTATCTCCATCAACTCGTCTTCATAAGTGATAACACAACCAACATGTACGCCCATTTCGAGAACTTCATCTCGGTTTTTAGCACCGATGTCAATGAAAATATTGGCTAATTCGGGTGCTAAGGTTGCATCTTTGCCTTGCCTGACATGGATAGCGGGCCAGCCAAAAACGCCTTTTATAATGCCTTTTTTTGTATGAATATTTACGCGTTTTGAAGGTGCAATCAAGTGGTCAGATCCGCCATTGCGGACAACACTGATGAAGCCATTGTCGTCAATATGATTTACAAACCATGAAATTTCGTCCGCATGCCCTTCTATAACAACACGATAGGGCTGATTCGGATTGATGATGGCATAAGCCGTTCCATAATTATCGAGATGCCATTCGTCAATATAAGGACGAATGTAGTCAAGCCACAATTTTTGACCAGAAGCCTCAAAACCCGTCGGGGAGGCATTATTAAGATATGCGTGCAGGAATTTTTCAGACGCCGCCGTTAGTACACTCATCTAAAGTTATCGTATATTGGGTTTTTAATTTTGGTTTTTAGAAATCTCTCGGTTTCAAAGCCTCTTTTCAATGGACAATTTACAACAAAAATTAACTTCCACTTAAAATTGCCCCGTAAAAAGCTTTTTTGAAAAAAATGACCGCAAATTTACACAAAAAGCCGAAAATCAATATACCTGTTTCACTTTACTTTCCATTTATTCCCCATACTTTAGGAGAAACTCGCCAATTTTCCAAATTTTCTAAATCATCGGGCGAAATATATTGCATGGCAATGGCTTTTTCGACTAAGACATTGTAGTTAGACAGCGTATCGAAAGGACAGTTTGCTGCTTGAAAAACATCTGCTGCTTTTTGGAAACCATAACTAAATATGGCTAAAACGCCAACGACGTCACAGCCTGCCTCGCGCAAAGTTTCAACAGCTTTAAGGCTCGAACCACCTGTGGAAATTAAGTCTTCAATCAGTAAGACCCTTGCACCTTCAAAAATATTTCCTTCAATTTGATTCTGGCGACCATGTGACTTGGCTTTTTCGCGGACATAGATAAACGGCTTTTCTAATCTGTCAGCCAATAATGCCCCGTGTGGGATACCTGCGGTAGCGACTCCCGCGATAATATCAAACGGCTCGAACTGTGCCGCTTTGTCAACAAAAGCCTGAATAACAAAGGTTCGGACGGCAGGAAAAGACAGCACCAAACGATTGTCACAGTATATTGGTGATTTGATACCCGATGCCCACGTAAATGGATTTTGTGGATTGAGCTTTACAGCGTTAATTTGCAGCAGCTTTTCAGCAACTTCGTTTGCGATATTCATATTTTTCATTTTTATAAAAAAACGCAAAGTTATGATTTACAAGATTTTTATCAACGAAACGCCTTTATTTCTAACAAATACTGAGGGGGTGCTTGAGGACTGGAAGAGTGATAATAAAACGTTGATTTCTAATTACTTAGGCAAAAAAAAGTTCTTACACCCAATTATTGACCTGCTTGAAAAATCTAAAAAATATAATCGCGTTGTTGTTTGCAGCAACGATTTAGAGCAGTTATGGTCTGATTTTCAAGCCATTTATAAAATCATAGGAGCAGCCGGAGGTGTTGTGAAAAATGAGAAAAACGAAGTTTTAATGATATTTAGGCGTGACAGTTGGGATTTGCCAAAAGGCAAAATTGACAACGGCGAATCGCCTGAACAAGCCGCTGTGCGTGAAATACAAGAAGAGACTGGCTTAAACGACGTAAAACTTGGTGACTTAATCTGCTATACATATCATACTTATGACATGAAAGGCAAAAGAATTTTAAAAAAAACGTGGTGGTACGCAATGTCAACGTCTGAAACAGCGTTAACACCCCAAACATCAGAAGATATTGAACAGGCGATTTGGATAGAATTGACAACTTTTTTAGATACCAAACCTACCATATACGGTAGTATTTTAGATGTTTTAGGCTTTGTCACGAAATAAAACTTTTTTTTAAAAGTTTTTTCCTTTAACTTCGTGACAGTAATACAAAAAAACCGAGTTTTAAGTATATTCGGAAAAATAAAAATTATTGTCTCATTTTCAAACTAATAGACTGCTCTGACATGAAGAAATTGTTCTCTGCAGCCGCCATTATGGTCGCTTTTTCCATTATAACTCCCGTAAACGCTCAACTTCTTTCCATTTCATCTCCCAACGGAAACGATTCAAGCAATTCAAACGAAACAACTAAAGATTGGTCTTTTTACACCGACAACGAAAACCGTATTTTGTACATTGATTTCGCAAAAATTGATGTCAATCTAAGCTCCGTTTCTGTAAAAGATACTGATAATAAAGTTGTTTTCAAAGACGAAAATCTATGGGCATTACCTGTCAATACGATTTACGAAGTTGACTTTTCAAATAAACCTAAAGGTCAATACACTATAGAGTTAAGGACTTTTACAACTACATTGAAAAAAGTAATTACGATTCAATAATTACGTAAATCATTGATAATCAATATATAAATGTTTTGAGAAATGATTCTGAATTATTAATTAATTGAACGAAGGGCAATTAACACCTTTTCGTTGATAACGTGTTCTTTTCGTTCCTATTCTATTATTGCCCAATGAGAAAAACTTAGAAAAAGTGATGCCACCTAGAAAATAAAAGTCATTCGAGTTTGGATTAGCTGTTGCACTAAAACCGTCTAAATAATCAGTAAATGTTTTACGCAAACCAAGTTCACCACCTAATGCTGTTGTCTCATTGATATTCCATTGTAAACCACCACCAGCTGGAATTGCCACAGCTATCTTAGGATACTTTTGATTTTGGTCTTCAACTATCGCAGGATTTGTAGAACTACTGCTTTGGTCGTTAAAACTAGATTTTGGATTGATATAAGTCGCTGCTAAGCCCGTAAAAGCATAAAAATGAACATTTCCGAAACTTATTGGTCGCCATTCAGGTAACACAGCCAACTCCGCAACAGTGCCCTTAAAATTAAAACCGCGTTTTTCTTTTTCAGATGATGTAGGGTATTTTTTTTCATCTCCTGTTACACCACCAATAGCAAAGAGTGCTCTCATAGCCCATTTTTCATTAAAATGTTGCCGACCAAAAATACCGACGGCAGGACGTGTTTGAGGCAAAAAATTTCTTGGAGATACTTCGATATCACCTGTATATACTGATGCTCCAACTAAAAGACCCAATTCTGTGTTTTGTGAAAAAAGTACAGAATGAGTCGCGATAAAGAAAATTAAATACAAATTTTTCATGTTAATGAGTTGTTTCAGTAATATTTTTTTGAAAATTAGTTTTTTAAAATTATCGTTTTTGTATGTTCATCAATTGTATATC
>JAYTMI010000892.1:0-3210 GCA_043728625.1 Saprospiraceae bacterium
TAGGTGTTTCGGGTGGAACAGATGATTTGACTTACAATATTTCTACTTCTTTGCTCGATCAAGACGGTATTGCTGTTGGCACAAACCTCAAAAGAGCCAACCTCCGCGCCAATTTTGAAGCAAAAGTAGCGAATCGTTTCAAATTTGGTTTGATGCTTGCCCCCTCAGTAGAGTGGTCAAATACGGGTCGTGTGGACGGTAAAGACAATACGGCGATGGTGGCTATTCAAATGCCGCCTGTGGTGGACAAAGTGTCGGGCAAATATACGGGTGCTATGCCTTTTGGTTCTTATGCTTGGTCGGGTCGCTACCAAAACCCGATTGCCAACATGGAACGCTCGACTTTTGAAGCCCGTCGGTACCGGTTGAATTCAAATGCTTATTTACACGTTGACATCGTAAATGGTTTGCAAGCGCAATTCTTAGCGGCGATGGACTATAATTATTATACAGACCTTCGTTTTACCCCAACATCTGCCATTCGTGATTGGGCAACAACGATAGAGGGGGCAGCGACAACGGCAGCACGAAACCAAAACTGGAGTAACCGCTTCTTGTTTCAAGGCATTTTGAATTATAAAAAATCATTCAATAAAGCGCATAATTTCGATGCCATCGTGGGTTATTCAGTTGAACAAACACAAGGGGAATCGAGTGGACAAACGGCTTCGGGTTTTGCAAATGACTGGTCGCCGATTTTTAGTACCGCATCGGTCAAGTCAATTGGTTCGAGTATTGGGGCGAGTAAAGGGGCTTTATTGTCTTATTTTGGTCGTGCCAACTACGATTACAAAGGTAAATACATTGTTTCAGGAAGTTTACGCCGCGATGGGTCTTCAAAATTTGGTTTGAACAAACGTTGGGGTATTTTCCCCGCCGTTTCTGCTGCTTGGCGTGTATCGGACGAAAACTTTTTGAAAAACAGCCAGTTGATAAGTGATGTGAAACTCCGTGCAAGTTGGGGTGTGACGGGCAACAATCGTATTCCCGACAATGCACAATTCTCTTTGCTCGGCAATCAATCATACCCTTTGAATGGCGTTGCTATCGGCGGGTTCAGCCCCGTTACGATAGAAAACAACGACCTGGGTTGGGAACAAACAGAAAGTACAAACTTCGGTTTAGACTTCGGTTTATTCAAAAATCGCATCCTCGTTTCTGTTGATGCGTATAAAAAACTGACTTCTGATTTGTTGCTTCGCGCACCTGTTTCGGCAGTATCGGGTTTTGCGGATAGCTGGCAAAACGTTGGTAATGTCGAAAATAAAGGGGTCGAATTGAGTTTAACAACCCGCAACATTGTTAAATCCAATTTTACTTGGAAAACAAGTTTTAATGTCTCTTTAAACCGCAACAAAGTCCTCAAACTCGGTGCTGACGACACGCCGATTCCAACAGGTTTCTCTAATCTAACAAGCATAATTCAAGTCGGTTCGCCCATTAATTCGATGATGTTATATGAACACATTGGCGTATTTACGACGGCTGAAGATTTGGCAAAATATGCAAAAATAGCAACAATGAAAGTCGGTGATTCACGCTATGCCGACTTGAATGGCGACGGCATTATCACAGCAACAGGTGACCGTGGCATCATGGGAAAACCATTACCAGATTATACTTATGGTCTCACAAATGATTTTACGTATGGCAGATTCGACTTGCGTATCGTAGCATTTGCTCAAACAGGTGGCAGCATTTACTCCATGATTGGTCGCTCAATTGACCGTCCAGGCATGGGTTATTTGTACAATAAATTAGCGATTTGGAAAGACCGTTGGCAGTCTGTTGACAAACCAGGCAATGGTTGGGTGCCGAGCATCAACGCTTCAACAGGTAGTTATTACGACACTCGTTGGTTGTACAGCTCTGATTATTTCCGCATCAAAAACGTGACTTTGGGCTATAATGCGCCTAAAATCAAGGGTTTAAGCATGTTGCGGATTTATCTATCGCTTGAAAATCTTAAAATTTGGCATAAATACTACGGCGGTCTTTCTCCCGAAGCCCTCAACGACGCAGGTGGTGACTATGGCGGCTACCCACAATCGAAGGTATTGACTTTGGGTGTGAATGCAGGATTTTAGGGTGCACTTATGTTCGGGGAACTTTTAAAGTTCCCCGAACATGGCACTCAACTATCCCCCCTCAGTATTTTTATCAATTTTAATGTATGTAGATGAATGGGAATAAAAGCTGCTTTGTTTTTGATAAAAAATTGATAGCCAATTATTTAGCATATTCATCATTCATCATTTATAATTCATCATTACATAAAATATCATTCAAAAAAATGAAATATTCAAAATATATAATAGCTCTCTGTAGCCTTGTCGTGGTGTTGTTCGGGTCAGCTTGTAAAGAAGACCTTTTAGATATTTCTCCCGCAGCCAACAATACATCAAACGATTTTTATAAAGACGAAGCGCAAGTCAATCAAGGCGTTTTGGCGATTTACAACAGCCTTAGAACGATGCCGACCAACAACTGGTTGATGTCCGAAGTCCGTGCCGACAACGGTTTAGAATCTTTTGTCAATGTGCAACGTGATGTCAATGATATTGGCAACTTTTTGGCAGCCTCTCAAACAGGGGCGATACAAGCAACGTGGTCAACGCTCTACAATCAGATTTATCGTGCAAATATTGTTTTAGAAAAAATACAGCCATTTACGTTTGCAAAAGTCGCACAATTCAAAGGCGAAGCACAATTTTTACGTGCTATGGCGTATTTCGATTTGGTACGCTACTTCGGTGATGTGCCTCTGACGACAAAGATTTTGACGATTGATGAATCTAAAAAAATTCAGCGTGAACCTTTTGCGAATGTCTATAATCTCATCCTCGAAGACTTAAAATTTGCAGTCGCCAATCTGCCTGAAACGTATGTCACTGCCGATAAAGGTCGGGCAACAAAATGGGCAGCAAAAGCTCTTTTAGGACGTGTGTACCTTACAATGGCGGGTTTTCCACTCAAACAAGCGGATAAATTGGCATTGGCAAAAACAGAATTGGCAGATGTAATTGCTAAAGAATCGCTTTTCCCTTTGGCTGCCGTTTTTGGCGATTTATTCAAAGCCGTCAACGACAACAAATACAATGTTTTTGAAGTACAATATGTGTCGGGTGGTTTAGGTTTGGGCAACCTCGCGCCTTTTGATATGGCGTTTCAATTCCCTTCGCAATGGTCTGCTTTCCAACCGAGTGGTTA
>JAYTMI010000893.1:0-3420 GCA_043728625.1 Saprospiraceae bacterium
TGCATCTGCACCAACATTGTCCGTATGTCCTCTGATTTCAATGCGCATTGTTGGATTTTCCTGCAAAAGTAGCTTCAATTTATTCAATTCTGTCATGGATTCACGCATCAAATCCGCTTTTCCTGTTTCAAAAAAGACATTTTTTAAAATAATCGGCTTGTCTGCTATTTTGGGAGACCCCTCAGTACTCGTAGGCTTTTCGGCAGTCGTAGCCACTTGTTGTAGGAAAATATCAAGCGTAAAAGGTTTATCAAAAGTCGCTTTTTCAGTCAAATTAAAATTTTCAGAACTGAATGCATATGCTGTTTTAGACACATTCAAAGCATAGTTTTTGCCAAAAGGCAGACACACTAAAAATGCCCCATTTTCATCAGTTGCGGAGACATTAACCGTCTTTTGACCGCCTAAATCCACAAAATCCAAGCGGGCAATACTGAGGGGTTCCTTAGTCGTCGCATCCCGCACAGTGCCCCGCACATACGTCACAGGTTGCGGACGCACCTTTTCATGTAAAGCAAATTCAAATAAATCATATTTTTTTTCATCACCATTACCACGTCCAAAATAGGCTGTTTTACCATCAAGGTTGACAGTGACAGTGCCTTCATTATCCTTTGTATTGATGGGATATCCTAAGTTATGAGGCTCACCCCAATTGCCTAAAGAGTCTAATCGGCTTAAAAACAAATCTTTTCCGCCCATACCTGCGTGTCCTTCTGATGTAAAATAAAGAGTCGAACCATCGGGATGAATAAAAGGCGTTTGGTCGTCCCAAGTTGTATTGATAGGTGCACCCATATTTTTTGCAGGCTGCCATTTGCCGGATTCAAAACGCACATACCAAATGTCAAGACCTCCCATACCGCCTGGACGGTTTGACGCAAAGTAAATCGTCCGCCCATCGGCAGAAATCGAAGGCTGCGATTCCCACCACTCTGTATTGATAGCTGGAAAACCCTTCGCAGGAGTCCATTTATCATTCTGTTTTTTTGAAAAATAGATGTCAAAACTGCCAAAACCATCAGGACGGTCTTTAGCAGCAAACAGCAACAATTTGCCGTCAGGGCTAATCGTTTGCGCGCCTTCATTGTTATCTGTATTGAGTTCTTCGACAGGTGTCGCTAATGTCCATTCACCATTTATTTTTTTAGAAGAAAAAAAATCCTCTTGTCGTCCTACGAGACGTGTGAAAATCATGGTCTCGCCATCAGCCGTTAGGGTCGGTAAATACTCTGAATACTGAGGGGTGTTCACTTTATCGCCCAAGGTTTTAGGTTCAAAAGGCACAGGATTATTGATGGCAACGGCAGCAAAACGGGCATCTCGAGCGGCTTTTGTAGCAATAAATTTATTCCTATTGTCCGCTTTTTCAGATTTCAGATAGGCTTCATAGTGTTCCGCCGCTTCCGTAAAATTGTCTTGTCGTATTTCGATATTTGCCAATGAAAACAAGACTTCGACTTCAAAATTAGGGTCAATGGTCAATACTTTTTCAAATGCTGCTTCCGATTCGGGCAATTTCCCAAGTTTATAAAACATCGCTGCTTGCTGTATTTGGGCATCAATAAACGTCGCATCGGCTTTCAAAGCATTTGTAAATTCCTTCAATGCCCCCTCCGTATCGTCTTGAATTTTAAGTTTTACGCCTTCAGAATAGGCTTTTATCGCCTTACCTGTTGCCGTTTTGCGGGTCGTGTAGTTTTGTGAAAAAACGGTTATTGTAAAACAGAATAGAAGATGGAAAACGAGGGTTGTTTTTTTCATAAAATATTGATTATGAGTTATTTGCAAATTATTTTAAAATCGAAACATCAACGATTAAGGTTAACCGAGTGTTCTTATTAACTCTAAAAACGAATCCGCAGAAATAATATTGAAAGATGGGAAAGAAGTGCTTTTCAAAACATTGTAATGTTTGTCATCTGTCACCAAATAATTTGCATTGGCAGCAACTGAGCAGTCGGCAAATTTATCGTCATCAGGGTCATCTTTTATTAAAATCCAATTATAATGAGGGTCAAAACGATATACAAAAGGAGATTTGAGTAATAATTCAACCGTATTTTGAGCCATAGAATGAGACCAATGTTCTCCAATGATTTCTTCGTATTCCTCTATTATTGCATTAGAAACACAAAGGTTGATAGTGCCATCGAGAATTGCTTTAAAAATAGGATGATGTTTCGCTCGGCGCGAAATAGAGATAAGTAATACATTGGTATCAATGACAACACGCATTTACGATTTATGTTTTTTGTAAGGCGTTCGTAAATGACTACCAAGCCATTGCTTCATGGTGTCTTGAGTGTAACCTCTTTCATCCCAAAGTTTATCCGCTTCGTCCATGACTTTTTGAGCGAAGTAGTCCGATAACATTTTTCTAATAGCAAACAAATCCTCGGGGGTTACTTGACGTGAAAAAGTATCAAGCAGTTCCAATTGCAGATTTGATAGTGGCGGTCTCAATGCTGTTGTCATATTTAGAATCTTTTTTCACAAATTTAAAGCAAAATTTTTAATTTCCAATGATATAAAATACAAAATCCTAATCAAAGCATATTTAACCAATATAAATCAAAAGTAAGTTTTTTCTAAAAATAAGTTTTAAAAAAATAAAAATCACCTACTTCTTAGACCCTTCTGAAAACAACCACTAATTTTGACATTTTATTAGAAAATTGAACTTTTTAATCGAATTTATGACTCAAAAAGCAATAGCAGTTCCCGCCTTAACATTAGGCATTGTAAAGGAAAATGGACAAATGGACATAGAGGGCTATGTGCAACAAGCATTAACAGATGCTGGAATAAACGCCTCGTTCCATTATTTTTCCTCAAAAGAAGACGCATTCAGAGCCATCGTTGAAGGTGAAATAGCTGCTTGTGCTTTAAATACAATGCCAACTTCTTTACCATTGGGCTTAGTCATTACGGCTTTGTCTGAACGTAAAGTGGCTAATAATTGCCTTATCGCTAAAATTACTGAGGGGGTACTTTTTTCTGAAAAAAATGATGTGAAGGTGTTAACATTATCTGACATAAACCGTGCACAAATGCAGTATTTACAACCAAACTACACGGTTGAAAAAGCAGATTTAACGCCGTTAGAAAGTTTTGAAAAACTCAATTCTGGTGAGTTCGATGCCGTTGTTTTAAGCCAAAATGACATAAATGCCCTTGATTTACAAGCAAATGAGTGGCAAATCCAGCCGCTCAGCGTTCGGGAGTTTATCCCAAAAGCAGGTCAAGGTGTTACGTGTTTTATCGCTTCCGAAGACGATTTGCCGACGCGCCACCTTTTGAAAGCAGCGCACCACCCCTCAGTATCTGCGGTAACAAATATCGAAAGAACGATTCAAAAAATGCTTAAAGACCACGATGTGAGTGCCTATTGCGAACGTGACCGCATGGGCAATTATC
>JAYTMI010000894.1:0-2216 GCA_043728625.1 Saprospiraceae bacterium
TTTCACTTTGATTCGTGGTGGTAAGTGCGCCCTGGTACAAGGTGTGGCTGCGGGTAGGTCAAAGGCTTGTTTCCAAGTATGCGATTCACGTGGACGATGCGATACATCATACATTACGGTTCTCGTTTCTACAAAGCTTGCTCAGACGCCTCTTTTGCGTGAGGATTTTGCCATAACACGTAAGAATAAAGGCATTGACATTCCAGTTTCTCAAAATGATTCGGTGTCTGGTACGATAAAATCGTTTGACATTCTGGTCAACCCGACATTGGGAGAAGCGGCAACAAAAATTTCAGGTTTAACCTATTCTATTATTTATGTACCCAAAGAAGACTTTTGTTCAACGGCGACAACAGATAATATTGTCTATCAAATATGCAATCAAGTGGGCTGCGCCCAAACCATAGTTCATGTGCGGACTTTATGCGAGGGTTTGGTTGTTCGCAATGGCTTTTCGCCCAATGGTGACGGTAAAAATGACTTTTTTGTTATTGAAAACCTCGCTGATTTCCCGAATACACAGGTCACGATTTTCAACCGTTGGGGCAATCGCGTCTATGAAAGTAAAGATTATAAAAATGATTGGAAAGGTGATTTCAAAGGCACATCGTTGCCAGATGGCACTTATTTCTATCAAATTGTTCTTGAAAATGGCGAATCGCTGTTAGGATATTTAGAAATTCTACATTAAATTTGGTTTTAGATGAAGTTGGAAGAGCGTCTTGCGTGCAAGGCGCTTTTTCTGTTTTTTGAAGTGACTGTTAATTTTCTGCAAATATTCAAGCATCATGTTCGCCTTTGAGAATTTTCGCTTAGTTTTGCTCCCCGTTAAGCACCCCCCTCAGTAAATGGTGAATATTTTAAATCATATTTCTTAATCAAACCACTAAAAATGGACCCTTCCGGTTATGATTCGCTACTATGCCAAAAAAAATGGGCGACTCACAGAGTTGACAACGCCGGAGGTGGGCTGCTGGATAAATGTCTCACCTCCTTTCAGCCGCGAAGAAATTGATACTTTTTCGGAACAATTTCTCGTCCCAATTGACTTTTTAACCGACCCATTAGACATTGATGAACGTCCGCGTTATGAACGTGATGAAGACGTGCGCCTCATCATTTTCGCTACGCCAGTGCTCAACAACGGTATTGACCGTGAGAACCAAGCGATTTATATGACCGTTCCGACGGGTATTATCATCACAATCGAACACGTGATTACGATTTGTGGTTGGGAAAACCCTGTTTTAGAACAGTTTTTAAGCGAAAAAGTCCGTCATTTTGACCCTGCCGATGAACGTAAGTTCATTCTGCAAATTTTGGAACAAAATGTCAATCGTTATTTGTTGAGTTTGCGCAAGCTCAATCACAAACGCAATGTTATTGAAAAAGAGTTGTACGAATCCAGTCGTAACATGGAAATCAAGCAGTTGTTGAGCATCGAAAAATCATTGGTTTATTTTGTCAATGCTTTGAATGCAAATGAGTTATTGAAGATGAAAATGAAGCGGACGAATTTTCTCCATGTCAATGACGATGAAGATTTGCTCGATTTGTTTGAAGACATCATCATTGACAACTCGCAGGCGTTGGATATGTCAAAGGTTTATACCGACATCTTAGGCGGCACAATGGATGCCTATGCGTCTATAATTTCAAACAATTTGAATATTGTCATGAAGCGGCTTACGACAATAACAATTGTCTTAATGGTGCCAACATTAATCGCTTCCTACTTCGGAATGAATGTTAAAATTCCGTATTTTGATACCGAGCATCCCAATTCCTTTTCTTTGATTTTGGTTATTTCATTGGTACTCAGTTTGTTAGTCGCTTTGTTATTCCGACAACGAAAGTTTTTTTGATATACATGATTGCTTTTTATCAATGTTTCATTCATATACGTTTTTATTTTTCCACAAAAACTTATTAACCGTGTTGAAAACTTATCAACACCGAAAAATAATTGATTTTCAAGTATTTAAAGAAGTTATTCACCGTATGTGGATAACTTCTTTTCATTTGTTTTTAGGATTATTTCTAATTTCGTACCAACAAAAGCAAGCCATTCCCACATAAGGTGCTTTACTCGATTGAGGGTAACTGAAATGAGAGCAAACGACTACAAACAAAACAAACTGAACCAGACAAGATTAGAGTACACCAACTTGCACACACAGTATAATAACAGCAGACAAAAATTCTTTAAGAGCTAT
>JAYTMI010000895.1:0-3124 GCA_043728625.1 Saprospiraceae bacterium
ATATTGTAGAAAAATCAGTGAGAGACCAACTAAAAAAAATATTCCCTAAGCGATACATGACGATGGGTCATGCTGCCAATTTGACGCAACCGCTTAACAATCGGGGGGCTTGTCAATACCGCAATATGTGTATCAATGGCTGTCCATTTAGTGCCTATTTTTCGTCTCAATCCAGCACCTTGCCTGCGGCTTTTGCGACTAAAAAACTGACGATTCGACCACAATCCATCGTCAATTCGATTATTTACGATGCCAAAAAGAATATAGCCAAAGGCGTTTTAGTGATTGACAGCGCAACAGGTGAACGGCATGAATTTTATGCAAAAATCATATTTGTCAATGCCTCAGCAGTGGCTTCTGCTTGGATTTTACTCAATTCGAGACCCCCTCAGTATGCCGAGGGTTTGGGTAATACTTCAGGCATTTTGGGGCATTATTTGATGGACCATCAATCACAAGTAGGTGCATCGGGTATAGTGGAAGGTTTTGAAGACAAATACATTTTCGGCAGACGACCCAATGGCATTTACATCCCGCGTTATCGCAATATTGACGGCGATAAACGCAATTATTTACGAGGCTTTGGCTATCAAGGCGGTGCAGGACGGGCAGGCTGGCAACGGGTTATCAATGAATCGGGCTTTGGCATAGACATGAAAAACGAAGCAACCGAACCCGGTCATTGGTCAATGGGCATGTCTGCTTTTGGCGAGTGCCTGCCTTATTTTGATAATAAAATGATGCTCAACACAGCCGTTTTAGACAAATGGGGACAACCGACCATTACATTTGATGCCGAATTCAAGGAAAATGAACGCCTTATGAAAGAAGATATGAAAAACGATGCCGTCGAAATGCTCGAATCCGCAGGTTGTAAAAACGTAAAATCCTACGACAATAACGCCACTTTGGGTGGCAGCATTCACGAAATGGGGACGGCACGCATGGGCAACGACCCTAAAACGTCGGTACTCAATGCCTTCAATCAACTGCACGATTGCAAAAACGTATTCGTCACAGATGGCGCAGCGATGGTGTCGAGCAGTTGCGTAAATCCGTCATTGACCTATATGGCTTTGACCGCAAGAGCCGTTGATTATGCCTTTAAACTGTTGAAAAAACGAGATTTATAAATGGAAATAATTATTGTTGGGATAGTAGCAGCATTGGCTTCGCTACTCACATTTTTCTCTGGTTTTGGTTTGGGAACGATTTTGACACCCACGCTCATTTTGTTTTTTCCCATCGAAGTAGCGATTGCCTTATCGGGCATTGTTCATTTGCTCAACAACCTTTTCAAAATGGCTTTGGTGGGTAAAAACGTGAATTGGACGATTGGTTTAAAATTTGGTTTGCCCGCCATAGTTGGCGCATTTATAGGCGCACAAGTGTTAATGTCTATTCCAGATACAATCGTTTTATATGGCTATTCGGTTGGTCAAAAAGTATGTCAAATAACACCTTTAAAACTCATTATTGCCGCTTTGATGATGATTTTTGCCTTATTTGACATATTACCGTCTTTAAAAAATCTGCAATTCAAAGAAGATAAATTGTATTTTGGCGGCACCATAAGCGGCTTTTTCGGCGGCTTGTCGGGCAATCAAGGGGCATTGCGCAGTGCTTTTTTATTGAAAACAGGTTTAACAAAAGAGGCTTTTATTGCAACAGGCGTGATGATTGCGTGTTTAATTGATTTCACAAGGCTGTCCGTTTATTTCAGCCGTTTTGTAAAAGTTGATTTTCAACAAAACAGTACGTTACTAATTGTTGCGGTCTTATCTGCTTTCACAGGCGCATATTTTGGCAGCAAAGCCTTGAAAAAAGTGACTTTTGGCTTCATTCAAGGTGCTGTGACCGTCATGATTTTTCTTTTAGCAATCGCCTTAGGCATTGGTATTATTTAATTTTCATGTTGTGATGTTCGGACACTATGTTCGGGGAACTTTGGAAGTTCCCCGAACATAAACGTTAGTAAAACTATTGATAATCAACGTTTTACAAATTCATCATTCATTGTTTATAATTTATCATTAACAAAAAATGACAATTCCATTTTTCAAATATCAAGGCACAGGCAACGATTTTGTCATGCTTGACCAACGTGAAACCACGTATTTAACAAAAAACGATACTCAAATCATCCGTCAACTCTGCGACCGGCGTTTTGGTATCGGTGGCGACGGTTTGATGTTTTTGCAACAAAAAGAAGGCTTTGACTTCGAAATGGTCTATTTCAATGCCGATGGTACTGAGGGGTCTATGTGCGGTAATGGCGGACGCTGTTTGACCGCTTTTGCCCATTATTTAGGCGTTTTCAAGGGAAAATGCACATTTTGGGCGATCGATGGCGTGCACGAAGCCGTTGTTAAAGGCGCAATTGAGCATAACCAATTAGGCAATGCCGTTTGGGTTGAGTTAAAAATGATTAACGTGGCAAGTGACAACATCGAACAAGGCAACGACTATTTTTTGATGAATACAGGCTCGCCACACTATGTTGTTCTTGTTGAAGACTTGACGGACATTAATATCTATGACAACGGACGAGCGATTCGCTATTCTGAACGTTTCGCAAAAGAAGGTGTGAATGTCAACTTTGTTGAAATATTAAAAGACCAAAAAGGCATTGAAGTAGCGACTTATGAGCGTGGTGTGGAAGATGAAACTTTTTCATGCGGTACAGGCGTAACGGCAGCGGCAATCGCTTATCATCTCAAAACTGGCGGCGGAACAGAAGTACCAATCAAAACAAAAGGTGGGCAGTTGGAGGTGAAATTTAGTAAAAATATCTATCCCAACAAGGGTGGTACTGAGGGGGGCACATTTGAAAATGTTTGGTTGTGTGGTCCTGCAACACAGGTTTTTGGTGGGGCTATTACGATATGAGTTAAGTTACAGCATAAAAAAAAACGCTACCGAATCAAATTCGGTAGCGTTTCGCACGATTGAAAGGACACAATTTTATTAACACGAACTATACAATGAAAAAATGAATATCAAGTTAGAAAGGCAGAACAGCCGTCATATTGATATTGGCTGTCACCGTTGCGTTTGCAGCGACGCTCAACGCAGTAATGTTTAGACTGCCTAAAAGACTGGCTTGAAACTCGCCTTGAATCTC
>JAYTMI010000896.1:0-5716 GCA_043728625.1 Saprospiraceae bacterium
CAACCTGAATTTAAAATTTATGGTCAACACGTCATCAAAAATGCTCAAGCTATGGCGAATGCATTTGTGGCAAAAGGTTATAATATTATCAGTGGTGGCACAGATAATCACTTGATGCTCATTGACTTACGCAATAAAAATGTCACTGGCAAACAAGTTCAAGAAACACTTGAATTGGCAGACATTACACTCAATAAAAACGCTGTGCCGTTTGACACACAATCACCGATGATTACATCAGGTGTCCGTATCGGTACACCTGCCATCACGACACGCGGCTTCCGTGAATCGGATTGTGTACAGGTGGTTGAATGGATTGACCAAATCATCGAAAACATTGGCAATGAAGCAGTTGTCGCTCATGTACGTGATGAAGTCAATGCTTTTATGGAGCGTTTTCCACTTTATGAAGAAGTAAGCTTTGCTTAAAAATGATAAATGATGAATGATAAATGATGAATTTTGACCCCTCAGTATATTCATCATTCACCATTCATCATTTATATAAAGTGATCTTTTTGCAACTTTTTAATTTTTTGTTTGTATTTTAGTAGCGGGTATTTTCGTTACAAAATCAAAAACAAATTAGCATGATGAAGATAATCACAGTGGAATTCCCCTTCCAACTCTTCCACGCGGGACGTTATATTGATGTCATTATCAACGGCAGACCCGTCGGCACAGTCGAAAATGGCGGTAAACAAAAATTTGTTATCGCTTCCGAAGATGTCGCTGTCGAAGCCCGTTATTCCATTTATCGCACAGAACCAATTCAATTGAGTTTGTCGGATAGGCAAGCAGCACAATTACGTGTGGGTACTTTTAGGTCAAATATGCAAGCTATTTTGACGGTTGCATTTGGTGGTGCCTTGTGTTGGTTTCGGGATTCGGTCAACGTCTATCTTGGCGTGGCGGTCATTGCCTACATGGCTTACATGGTTTACTTTTCCATCATCAACAAAAAACGTTATTTGTTTGTCAAAGAGGTCGAAGATTCTAAGGAGTCATAATGTCATTATTCCACAGTTTCACATTTTTGAACTTTTGGAATAGTCAAATGAATTATGGAATTAAAAAATCTCGTTGTACCTTTGTGGGCTTCTGCCAAAACAAGACGAGATGAAAAGCCTTCAAGATAAAATATTCGACGAAGAGTTTCTGCCACACGCAGATGCCTTATCGAACTTTGCCTACTATTTGACGCAGGACGAAGACGATGTTGACGACTTGGTTCAAGACACATTTTTTAAAGCGTATAAAGCGGCGGCTCAATATCAAGCGGGAACTAATTCGAAAGCATGGTTGTTTAAAATAATGAAGCATACGTTCATTAATGAATATAAGCGCAGAAAGAGGCGCGGACAAAAAGTAACGTATGAAGAAATAGTAACATTCCACGACGAGGAAGACTCACCACTGACCTCTTTTACTGATTTACGCACCGAACTTTTTAACGATATGATGGGTGACGAGGTCATGACTGCTATAAACGAACTACCACGTGATTATCGAACCATTATGATTTTGTGCTATGTTGAAGAGTTTCAATACGAAGAATTAGCAGCTATTTTTGACATTCCAATTGGCACTGTTCGCTCCCGGTTGTCTCGTGCAAGGGGTTTATTGAAAGAAAAATTGAAAGGATACGCTAAGGAAATGGGGTATGATAATTCAAAAATTTCAGGATTACAAAATTCAAATAAGTAAATATGTTGAAATTTTTGAAATTTAAAATAAATAAACATACAGTCATCATAAAACCATATTGTAGAATCACTGGTCAGCAATAAAAATACAGCATGTTGCTACCCAGTACAAATCCACTTACCAATGAGAGAGAATCAACAATTGAATGACGACGTATTACAGCGCGTTAATCTGTATCTTGATGGTGCAATGACGCAGGAAGCGGCTTCAAATTTCCGTTCGGAAATGAATCACAACCCAGCTGTCAGCGAAGCCCTCAATCACGAACAGTCATTCCGCGACCTCCTCAGAAACAGTGTTCATCGCCGCAAAGCATCACCCAGTCTTATCCAAAATATTAAAGATAAGATACGGACAGCTCCACACTCTTAATGCGGTGAACGCAGCAAATTTTTCCCAACGGATATATTTAAGCAAAACAAAAACGAGTGCCGTTTTTGTTAAAACAATCAAGTTATAGATTACAATTCACACTTTTCAAACCAAAGGCTTGCCTCAACTTATTGTGAGACAAGCCTTTTTTCTTTTTTCAAAAACCAAAAGACTACCTTTGGCGTTTTAAAGGGACCCCTCAGTATTTCTCCATGTTTTGAGTTTTGTGTAACTCAAAACCCGAAACTCAAAACTCAAAATTCAAAACGTATGCGTGGTTCAATGCGGATAGCTAAAATTTTCGGTATTCCTGTCCAAGTTCATTGGTCGTTTACCTTATTGTTTTTGTTCGTCATTTATGTGGGCAAATCGCGTGATGCCAGTTGGACAAATATTGCCATGTTCGGGCTTTTTATCATTGCTTTGTTCACTTGTGTTTTGTTACATGAATTTGGTCATGCACTTTCAGCCCGATACTACGGTGTACAAACCAAGGACATTACTATTTTACCCATCGGCGGTGTAGCTCGCTTAGACCATTTGCCTGAAAAACCCTTTCAAGAATTCGTTGTTGCCATTGCTGGTCCTGCTGTCAATGTAGTCATTTACGCCATACTTGCGGCGTTTTTATATTTTACGCACGCGCTTCAATTTTCGTTCACGGAACTATTAGCAGATGACTCCAACGAAATGATTGTTGACCCAGTCATTGGCTTTTTGGCGACTTTGATGCAAGCCAATTTGATGCTTGTGGTTTTCAATATGATTCCAGCTTTTCCCATGGATGGCGGACGCGTGTTGCGGGCTTTGTTGTCTATGCCTTTGGGTCGTGTTTTAGCAACCAGAGTTGCGGCTTTTTTAGGTCAAGCCATTGCTGTTTGTTTCTTGATTTATGCCTTTTTGCCCGCTATTATTGGTTTTTTACCTAAAAATGAGACATTTGAGGCTTGGCATGATTGGGTTGATTGGTCTTTTCAACCTGTATTAATGCTTATCTCAGGCTTTGTTTTTTATGCTGCACGTACCGAATTCAAGCAAGTGAAAATAGAAGGACGGTTGACTCAATTTAAAGTTCCCCAAATGATGCGGACATCCTTTACGCCGCTTCAATCCTCTGAACCGATTTATATAGCCATTCAAGAATTGACAAAAGGTAAAGAATTAAACTTTTTAGTCTTTGATAGCGACAATATACTGAGGGGGGTACTGCAAGAAGCCGACATCATGGATGCGATGAAAAACCATCATTACGATGCGCTCATTTCAACTTATTCGACTTATAATTTTGAAAAAACAAGCCTAGACGAGACCCTAAAAGAGGTGTATGAAAAAATGCTCCGAACAGGGCAATATATATTACCTGTTTTGGGTGACAATAAAAATGTAATAACTGTTGAAGGAGAGACGGTGGAGAATCAACCAGAAGTGCTTGGGGTTATAGATTTACCCGTATTAGAGGCGTTGATGAAGAAAGAAAAACTTACATAAAATCAGCCCTCTATTTCGAGAGCTGCACGGCGCAAAGCTGAATGGGGTTGGATATTGTCAATAAACTGAATGGTTTCATCGAGGCTTTGACAGACAGACACGTTAGACGCTAATTGGAGATCCTTTGAAATGGCTTGATAACCTGAAAAAAGAATTTGACAATCAGAAAACAGAGAAGAAAGATTGTTGATGTATTGTTGAATAGACAGTTTCAAAAGCGGTTCATTAATGAGGGTGAAAACGTAGTTTGGTTTACGAATTGAATAAGCATCTTGTAAATCTTCACAGCTCACGTCACAACCCAAATAAATGACTTGATGCCGACGGGTTTTTAGTAAAAAGTACATGAACAACAAACTCAATTCCTGTCGTTCACCTTCTGGAAGATAAATCATAAACCTTTTGGCATCTTTTTCATGAGGCGACACAATCGGTTCATTATCAATAGCTGCAATGACTTTTTGACGTAAAAGGTTGCTCATAAAATGCTCTTGAACGGGATTGACTGAACCTGTCAACCACAGCAAACTTAAACGTTCGAGAAAGGGATAAATGACTTTCATCATAGTACACTCAAAACCAATTTTTTCGATATTGGTCGTCAAAATGTAGTCGAACTTGTATTCATCCAACTCTATCATCGCAATCGTCAATGTATCGAGTTGGGTATCATATTCGAGTGTACAATCTGTAATGGCTGAAGCTTGCTCTGAAATCTCCTTAAATGATAGGGTCGCTATCTTCGAAATTTTAACGCCTTGCCGATTGAGTAAGGCAATATTTATGAGATGCTTGAGGTCAGCATCGCAGTAGTAACGAATGTTCGTTTTCGTCCTTTTAGGTTCTATGAGATTGTAACGCTGTTCCCATATCCGAATGGTATGCGCTTTAATACCTGTAAGTTTTTCTAAATCTTTGATAGAATAGACAGCCACTTTGACGAAAATTTTTGACGAAAATTGTTAAATACGCACCGATTTTATCGGTGACAAAAAGGAGTAAAATAAAAAATTACGTTTTTGTTTAAAAAACATATAAAATACTATTCATTGGAATAAACTAAAAAATGAAAAACAAAGGCAACAATTGCCAATATCCGTGCCCTTTTGAATGAATATAGAGTCTTAAAAGTTGTAACAATATGGTCTAAAGAAAGTTTAAAATGATATAATTTTACGGTATCAATTATTTTCCCAATTCATTTGTAACCCACAAATGAAAAAAATCTCTATTTTTAACCTTTGTTTTTTAGAACATTTAAAAATATGTCTATGAAATTGACAAATACGCTATTTATGAAATGGCTTTTTGCAGCCGCCATGTTGCTGCTTATGACCATACAACTTTCAGCTCAAGATAGTTGTACCTTCACACTAAGGATTTATGACCGTTTTGGCGATAGTTGGGACGACTCTCAGGTTTATCTTAAACTCGGCACAAACCCTGAACGTGCCTATACACACGATGGTACAGCATTCAATGCGGCGGATAGTATCCGTTTATTCCAAATTCGCGTTCGTCCGGGCGATTCTATCGTCATTCGTTACGTCGCTATGGGTACCTATCAAAATGAAATCAAATACGCCTTGTTCAATAATGCCAGCGACCTCGTTTTTGGCGATGGTTTGACACCCAAAACAGGTATTGTTTTCAGTGGCGTTGTCAAATGTGTCAATTGCGGTACAGCCGTCAATGCCCGTATTTCAGCTATCAGAAGTGCCAATGCAACGCTTACTTGGAGTCCCACCATACGCGGCACCCAACCGACCTATCTCGTCGAATGGGACACCGCTGGTTTCCTATACGGTCGTGGACGTAATAAGTTCAGAACCACTGATACCTTCGGTATTATGACCAATTTGACCGAAACTATGAATTATTCCGCCTACATTCAGACGCTTTGTATTGGCAATGATTCCAGTTCTATCGTTGGACCTTTAAATTTTAGAACAGATACGGCGACCAATGTAGGTATAATCGCCATTCTCAACCCGGTCAGTAGTTGCAACTTAGGCGTGGACAGTATTCGTATTATTATGAAGAATTTTGCAGGTTCGCCGCAACAACTCATTCCGTTTAAAGCAAGCGTCAATGGGCAATTACTCAATATTCCTTTCCCTGCCGATGGTCTGTTTACAGGTGTTTTGTC
>JAYTMI010000897.1:0-3960 GCA_043728625.1 Saprospiraceae bacterium
GTATTTTGCTGTTTTTTTAATACTTTTTTATTGAAAATATAAATTGAAACAATAGAAAAGATTAGAAAAATAGACACCAATGTAAAAACAGGGTAGGAGCTGACGGAAGCTGCCGCTTCGTTTGGCGACATAAGGTATTTCAAAAATGTATCGTCAATCCGATAGCCCCAATTTTTGAATAATTCTAAATCAGCAGCTATCAAACTCGATGAAATGAGAATGAAGGCAATTGTATAAGTTCTTATTACTCCTCCAAAATTTTCTTTTAAATTAATTAAAAAGAAAAAAGAAAAAAGTATAAAAGGTATTACCGAAAAATAACCCGCAGCCGATAAATCCAAACGAATGCCGTATGCAAAAACTTCGATAATATTTTGAAAACCAATACTTTGGGTATTATCAAAATGATACAATACAAAAATGAGCCTTGCTACAACGAAGTAGCAGACCCAGAATAAAAAATATTTTAAGTATTTTAAAAAAATCATATCAATTCATTGAGTAAAGCAGAAATAGGGGCGACGAAAATATCTATATCGCCCGCGCCAAGTGTTAAAATAGTAGTGTTTGTCAAATTTTCAGATGAAAAACGGCTTCTCAGTACAGACATTAATTCTGCCTTTGTGGTCAAAGTTTTATGCGCGTTTTTCATCTTATTGAATAAAATTTCAGATGTGACACCAGCCATCGGCAGTTCACGGGCAGGGTAGATGTCGAGTAAAACAGTTTCATCGAGTTCGTCTAAGGCTGCCGCAAAACCATCTTGAAAATCGTTTGTTCTTGAAAAAAGATGTGGTTGAAAAATGCCAATCAACCGACGATTTGGGTATAAAGTCTTTGCCGCCAAAATCGCTGCGTTCAGTTCAGTAGGGTGGTGGGCGTAGTCGTCAATAAACGTAACACGTTGATTATCATTTTGGTAGATGAATTGAAAACGCCTTTTTATGCCTTCAAAAGTTGCTAAAGCTTCTCTCACTTTTTCGCCTCTTACGCCTAGTTGTTGTGCTACGGCAATAGCTGCTGTTGCATTTTCGATATTATGTTGACCCGGGAGCGTCGTTTTGATATTCAAAATGTCCTCTTTAGGACTTTTGTAATCAAAAACAAAAAAGCCATTTTCAACTCTCAAATTGACAGCACGATAGTCACCGCGTTTCAGACCATAAGTTGACCAAGCCACATCTTGTTTTTTGCTCCCCCTCAGTATCAGACCTTGCTTTTTAAATACTTGTCCGCCTGGTTTGACCTTGGCTGTGTAATCTCTGAACGCTTGACGAAAAGTCTTTTCATCGCCATAAATGTCCAAGTGATCAGGATCCATGCTGTTGATAATTGCCATATCTGGACTTAAACGCAGGAAAGAACGGTCATATTCGTCGGCTTCGACAACCACCCAATCGGATTGTCCTTGTACAAAATTAGAACCGATGGAGAGCGAAATACCGCCTAAAAATGCGGTTGCATCAACTCCGCCAACACGTAATATATGTGTCACAAGGCACGAAGTGGTTGTTTTTCCATGTGTTCCTGCAACACCAATGCACTTCATGCCTCTCGAAATCAATCCTAAAACTTCCGACCGCTTCAAAATAGGTGTGTTATTTTTCTGAAAATAATTCAACTCTGTATGTTCTTTGGGCACTGCGGGTGTAAAGACGACCAAATCTACACCGTTTGGAATATAAGTCACATCATCGGTATAATGAATAATCATACCTTCTGATGCGAGCGCACGTGTCAATTCTGTTTCCGTACGGTCGTAGCCATGAACTTCGATGCCTCGCCCCATGAAATAACGCGCCAAAGCCGACATACCAATGCCACCGATGCCGATAAAATAGATTTTATGCAGTTGATTAAGTTCCATAAATAGATGATAAATGATAGTAGATAGTGGATAGTTTTGCGGTTTTATAAGAATTAGCGACCGCAAAATTATCTTTTTCTTTGGAGAAGCGGACAAAATCATGGATAATTCCATGTATAGTTGATTTTAAAATGTTTTTTTTGAAATGGTTTAGAAAAAGTTTTTGTCTTAAATTCTGTTTGTTTGTACCGAAAAAAATTGGGTATTATAAAATTTTATCTACTTTTAGAGCGAAAATCATATTATATATGTATAAACAATTTATTCACACACTTTTTTTTATAGTTGGTTTCTGTTTAGTGGGTTGTGGGCAATCACAAAAACAACAGCCCAACCAAAGTTCGGCAAAAACCGAGCAAAAAGAGCCAAGTCGTGCTGGTAACAGTCAAACAGACGATAGAACACCGCCAAATGTTGCCAATAATCGTATTCCTGCAAAAGTTTACAAAGTGCTACAATACGTCCGTGAACATAACGAAGCTATGCCAGGCTATGTGGGCGGCAGAAATTTTCAAAACAGAGAACGGCGTTTGGCAGTAAAAGACAATACTGGAAAAAAAATAAAATATCAAGAATGGGATGTCAATCCAAAGCGCGGTGGTGTCAATCGAGGCGTCGAAAGGCTTGTCACAGGTTCTGACAATCGGGCGTGGTACACTAATGACCATTATCTGACCTTTGTGGAAGTCCAATGAACTTATTGCTTTCAAAAATAAACTTTAAATATGTCAAACTTTAAAATTTTAAAAGCAGCCTACGAGCCAAAAACACGCGAAGCAGACATGGTCATCGCATACATAGAGGGCAGCAAGGCTGAAACTTTGCTCGATTTTTATCAACAAATACAAAAAGGGCTGAAATTGCCTACGTATTTTGGTAAGAATTTAGATGCTTTGTTCGACTGTTTGTGTGATTTTTCATGGCTCGATGCACGCGAAATCCACATCGTTTTACGTGGATATGACCAATTTTTATCAAAAGAGCCTAAAAATGAACGCTGGAATATTTTGGCTGTTTTGAATGATGCCGTTACAGAATGGAAAGCGATGAAAGGAAAAGACAAAATCAAATTAGAGATTTATGTTGAACCGAGCCAACGTATCAAACAGGATTTAGTTGATGCAGAGGTTTAGTTAGTAATGAGGTAGAATTGTAGGAAGATTTAAAATCTTCCTACAATTCATTCATTTTATGTAACCTCAAAACCGTAGTTTCGGTATCAAAAATTAAACTATTTGATTGAAAACGAAAGTTTACTTATTTTTGCGTCATATACAACAACATACTTGTAACGAGAAAGCAAACATAATATGAGCGCACGCACGTCTAAGGTATTTTTCCCAAGTTTGAATGGTCTTCGTTTCATAGCCGCTTTTGTGGTTATTATCCATCATTTGGAGCAAATCAAGTTGTTTTTTGGTCTGCCAAGCCTGTTTCATAAGTGGCATTTTATTAAAATCGTCGGTGAATTGGGTGTTACTTTGTTCTTTACATTAAGCGGTTTTTTGATAACTTACTTGTTATTGGTTGAAAAGGAACGATTCGGAACGGTCTTCGTCAAGGCGTTTTATATTCGGCGTGTGTTGCGGATATGGCCGCTTTATTATTTGATTATCATTTTAGGGCTGTTTGTATTGCCGCATATTTCGTTCTTCAATATTCCTGTTTATACTGAGGGGGTGCATTACAAGTTTGGAACAAAAGTCTTTTTCTATGCCATCTTGTTTCCCAATATTGTCTATAATTTATATGACTATATGCCTTATATCGCCCAATCATGGAGCATCGGCATTGAGGAACAATTTTATTTGATATGGCCTTGGATGGTCAAATGGTCGCGCAGATATTTAGTTGTTTTAATAAGCATTGTGTGCTCTATTATATTGATAACCAATATTTTGTATCTTTTTGCTGACCATTCAACTGATATTAGTCAAGCACCCATAAAAACAAAAGTAATTACTTTTGTTTTTAAGTTTTTCTCATTGTTGCGCATCAGTTGCATGGCAATAGGTGGTATTGGTGCTTATTTTTTATACAATTTCAATATGACAATATTGCGTCCACTCTTTTTGCCATGGACACAAATCATG
>JAYTMI010000898.1:0-1751 GCA_043728625.1 Saprospiraceae bacterium
AATCACTGCTCCTGCGCCATCGGCAAACAGCGTGACCGTTTTTTTATCGTCTTTATTCAAATATTTACTCATCGCATAAGCGCCAATGACCATAACATACTCATAGTGGTCATCTGCTAAAATGTATTTAGCACCGACATCTAAAGCCGTTACAAAGCCCGCACACGCCGCATTCAAATCAAATGCGCCTGCATGAACTGCCCCAATGCGGTGTTGCACAATGGTCGCTGTGGCGGGTGAAATATATTCAGGTGTGTCGGTTGCAACAATCACCAATTGTATTTTATCGGGCGAAATTTGGGCGCGTTCTAAGGCTTGTTTTGCCGCTTTTTCGCACAAATCTGCCGTTGATTCATTGTCTGAACACCAACGTCGCTCGTAAATATGCACATTCGTACGCAGCCATGTATCTATATCTTCGCCAAAATAGTCGTTAAAGTACGCATTCGGAATTACTTGCTCTGGTACATAAGCACCTGTCGAAACAATAATCGCATTTTTCATAAAGTAAAAAGGATTTATTTTAATTAGGGATTTGTAAAATTGGGTCTATCTATTGCCGCTATATTCGCTTCGATAACAGGTGATTTTTTTAATAAATAATACAAACCAAACCCTACGAGTGTCGCTGATAAAATGGCATAAGTTGCTGAAACCGCAGGGTTTTTGATGACTCCTTGTAGATAGGGCGTTATACCGCCGAAATAAGTACCGAAGTGGGCAACAACAGCCGTTATTGCCGCCGCCATCGGTGCAACGGTTGGCACATCTTTAAGGAAAATACCCATCAGAACGGGGATAAAAGCCGCAGAAAAGAAAGCATAAACACCTAACTGTGCGAAAATACCGACACTTAGTTTAGGGTTTAGCAATTGGTCTTTTGCTATAAAAAAGGTGAGAATCCCTAAAAGAATAATGACTAATCTGTTTAAGAGAATCAAACGCTTCCCATCCCAATGTTTGACAAAAGGACTGATAATATCTGTTGTGATGGTTGTAGAAAGAGATTGTATCAAACCTTCAAACGTGGCTAAACCCGATGAAATCAAGCCCAAAACCACCACTAAGCCTATCCAAACAGGAAATTCTTTGACGACATAAGCGGGAATAATGCCATCCATTTTCATCGGCACGCCATCTAACATCAAATCGGGGAAACTCAAACGGGCATATAAACCCACGAAGACGACACTGAAAAAAATAATCTCTGCCACAATGCCTGCGAACAAATATTTGTTGACATCTTCATCCCCCCTCAGTAAAAGTGACTTTGTAATGATGTGCGGTTGACAAACGATGGCGATGCCCACCACAAACGGACAGAAAACAATTTCAAAATAATCCCTAAAAAGGGGGCTTTTAGGATTTGTTGTCGCCGTCAATAAAGGGTCTATATCGTTTAATTGGCTTAAAAAATGGTGGATGCCTTCACTAAAATACGCATATCCTGAAGACAACATAATGACCGCCACAATCAATTTCATAAAGGCTTGTATGGTATTAGTATAAACCATGGAGTTGGCTCCGCCAAACATCATATAACCAAAAACGAAAATGACAATGCCTGTTAAGGCGGTTAGTTCATTGATTTGCAAAGCTTGGGATATGATTTTAGTCATACCTACACATATTAAGACCATAAAAGGTCAACCACTAATGTTTTGGTTTACAAATAACTAAATAGTTGTTATCTTTGAGAAAAAACTGAATCATGCCAAAACCAACAAGTCAGAGAATCGCCTTAAGTGAAC
>JAYTMI010000899.1:0-2619 GCA_043728625.1 Saprospiraceae bacterium
ATATTTTGATTGGTATGCGCCCAACACAATCTGTCAGTGATTTGATGGAAACTGTTAAAAGCAGTTCATCAAAATGGATTAATCAAGAGAAGTTCTTGAAAACAAAATTTGCATGGCAAGATGGGTTTAGTGCTTTCAGTTATACGAAATCTCATGTGGCGGCTGTGCAGAAATATATCTATAACCAAAAAGAACATCATAAAAAAGAAACATTTTTAGATGAATATCGAAAAGTATTGAAAGGTTTTGGGATTGAATATGATGAAAAATATATTTTTAAACCTTTGGAGTAATGTTTTGGGGCTACGCCCCGATTTTAAAAGATGTCCTATTGTTTTTGCTACCAACGTTAAGCACCTCTGGTGCTGTGCGATAAAGTTTGACAATAGAATGATATTATGAATGGATGACGACTCTAAAATTTAGTAAGCAGATGCTCCGTAGGAGAAAAACGTTGGTAGCAAAAGCGCAAGAACGCATTTTAAAATCGGGGTATCGCCCCAAAATAGATATATAGCGATGTTTACAGCACTTAATTGATGAAAAAATAATGATTTTTAATAAAACGAATTGAGCAATGGCTTCTTTTAGAATAGGCGAATCCGTAAAAATGAAAAAAGGTGTGATGGATGCCGAATATGAAAAATGGGATTTAAGCGGCTGGCAAGGTTGGGTGGTTGCAACACCCAAACGCGGACAAAGAGACACCTATCAAATTCTGTGGGATACAAATACCTTTAAAAATATGCCTGTGGATTTCATTGCACAAGCCAATGAAGACCATGACGAATGGGATGTTTATTACACGGTGGCAGAGGAATTGGAAACGGCTCGTGCAAGAGATACATTTGAAGACGCTAAAAAGGTGGCGAAAGAATGGCGCGCTAAGTATCCGCAAGACGGGGATTAAATCGATGTTTAACCCGACCCCTCAGTAAAAATAGTTTTTAAGTGCCTTTTTTAAAATAATTATATTTTTTAATTATACAAAACTAATAAGAATGAAAACACAGTATTTATTGATCTTTCTGGTGCTTTTGACCTTTTATGGTTGTTATCAAGACTGTACGCCGCAAGATATAAAAGTTGGTGAAAAGAATTTGATGGCTGAAACACAAGCATTTATGCAAAAATTTATTGGAAAGAAGGTGGTGTTTAAAAATGAGTTGGGAAAGGAAATGATTTTTAGAGATACGGGTAGTTTAAGGCATGACATTAGGAAATTTGATGTGCACAGGAATTGTAATGCTGGTCTTTGGGAAGTCGATCAGTCTTACGATTATTTGGAAATAGAAGGCTATTCTTTAGAACTTATTTCTGATAGTTTAAATTTAAGGTTAACTTTTCAGGTTACTTGGGATGTGTTTTCAGTAGGTCGAGATTCTACAAAGTTATATGACGATTTATCACTTAGAATTGGTCACCGCACACAATATTGTAGTGTAGGCATCCAAACAATATTTTCATCGAGGGGACATACTAACCTGATAAAAGATTTGAAAAACTATCCCACTTATCAATTTAGAACAATCAAAGACACAATTGTGAACAACAAAAGTTTTCAGAATATAAGTTTCAAAGCAAATGCTGCTAAAGAACAGTGTTTAGGATTATATCTACCTACACAAATAACTCCTTATGAAATGCTATTTAATTTGAAAGACGGCTTACTCGCTTTCAAAACAGTGAATAATGAGTTTTGGGTGTTCGATAGAATTGAATGAATAGACACCCCCTCAGTAAAACCACAATAAATTAACAATAATATCCTAACAATATATCTATTCACACTAAAATTAAAAAAACAAAATAATCAATCATGCAAGTTATAAAAAGAACCGGTAAGCGCGAAGATGTCAGCTTTGACAAAATCACGGCGCGCATTAAAAAATTGTGTTACGGGTTGAATCCACTCGTTAACTATATTGAAATTTCAAAAAAAGTGATTCAAGGACTGTTTGATGGGGTGACGACGACAGAATTGGATAACTTGGCGGCAGAAACAGCAGCGTCTTTAGCGGCGCAACATCCTGATTATGCGGTTTTGGCAGCTCGTATTGCGGTGTCGAATTTGCATAAAAATACGGACAAATCGTTTTCGCGGACGATGAAAGAACTCTACAACTATATTGACCCTAAAACAGGTGATAAAGCAGGACTGATTGGGGAGGAAACGCATAAAATTATCCAAAAATATAAGGATAAATTGGATGCCGCTATTATCTATGACCGTGATTACGAGTTCGATTATTTCGGATTTAAGACTTTAGAGCGTTCTTATTTGTTGCGAATGGATAGAAAAGTCGTCGAGCGTCCGCAACAATTATTTCTGCGTGTGTCTGTTGGTATTCACGGCGAAGACATTGATGCGGCGATTGAAACCTATAATCTGATGTCAGAAAAATGGTTTATCCACGCAACGCCAACTTTGTTCAATGCAGGCACACCAAAGCCTCAATTGTCGAGTTGTTTCTTGTTGAGCGTGACAGATGACTCCATTTCGGGTATTTTTGAGACCTTGTCGCGTTGTGCAAAGATTTCGCAATCGGCGGGAGGTATTGGTTTGTCAATCCATAACGTCCGCGCAACGGGGAGTTATATCAAAGGAACGGGTGGACA
>JAYTMI010000900.1:0-1679 GCA_043728625.1 Saprospiraceae bacterium
TTATTTTTCACAACATAAATCATCTCTTTATCCATTTGCCGGGCAAATAATTGAACTGTCGCGCCTTCAAAAACTTCACCTAAATAATTGATTTCTAAGACATTGGGTTTACCGTTTTTATGGTTTCTAAAAAAATCATCGAACAACCATTCAACGTATTTGGCATTATTGACGTGTCCCAACATATCCAAATCCGAATATTGAACGACCCTTTCAGATGAAAAAAGCACCCCCTCAGTAAAACCTAACTTTTCAGGTACTTCACAATCATAAACTATCTCTCTTAAAGGCAAATCGGATAACACTTGCCGCTTAGGTCTTTTCGTAACAATATCAATCGGAATCCAAATCGTATAAACATTCGCTAAAACCACCCCCTCAGTATTTGCATCAGAATTAGGCAATATTATCTGAAAATGCCGATGTGAAAAAGGCGACATTTGGCTCACCCATGTCTTAACCCTCACCGTTTCAGTCCATTTTGGAAATTGTAAAGCCTTTATTTTCAAGCGATTAAGCACCCAAGCCATGCCTTGTGCCTGCATATCCTCAAAACCCAACCGCCTAAAATTGGCATGATTGCCCGCCACTTCTTGACACATATTTTGGATAGCCACCAGATTCGCTTCTCTGTTTCTATCCACCATAAAAGCCCTAATTTTGAGGTCTTCTGACCAAACGCCGTTTTGCTCCATAAATTCCTTGTATTTGTTCAAACCTCTTTCTCTAACTTGAATATTGACAATTAAAGTTCTACTTTTGTTTTATAAAATGCTAAATCCATGATAAAAGGTATAAAAATAACAATTCCCGAGCCTTGTAAACAAGATTGGAACAGTTTAACAGTTGTTGAGCAAGGGCGTTTTTGCGGCTCTTGTGAAAAAATCGTTATCGATTTTCAAAAAATGTCAGACAAAGAATTGATTGACTATTTCAAAAACTACCAAGGCAATACCTGTGGTAATTTCAATACATTTCAAACAGACAGATTATTACAGGATTATAAAAAGCCAAAACCCTATTTATTTTCACGTATTATAGCCAGTTTAGTAGGTATATTTTTGAGTTTTGGTGCAAATGCACAAACATCAGATTCATCAAAAACAAAGCCTTTGATGGAGATAAGCCCATTATCTGTATTGAAACCCATTACTTTTACATATAAACAAACAAATACAAAATGTGAAATTAAAGAAGCAGAGCAAATGCTTCAAGGAACAGTTGGTGGCGTTTCAATTCAAATTATCGAAGTTGATGATAAAAGTAAAAATGTATTGAAAAATAAAGTTTTCAATCGGATCGAAGACATTCTAAGATACTTTTGAACTTAATACTGTGGGTCACAAATCCTTCACACACCTAAAACCCACATGCAAAAGCGATGTTTCAGGCGAAGTAAACGACCGACCCGACACCCGATAGCCATGACACCAAGTCGCTTCACACAAGAAAGACCCGCCGCGTTGCGCTTTTTCAGTGTCCAATTCTGTTATTTTTCCACCATTTTTCAAGGTTTCGACGACATCGGCATAGTTGAATTTGCCATTGTTGCACCATTGCCACACATTACCCGTCATATCCATCAAACCCAAAGGCGTTTTGCCAAAATGACCGACAGGCGAAGCGAATTTATATCCGTCTTCAAGAAAGTTTTTATACGGAAAACTGCCTTGCCAAAT
>JAYTMI010000901.1:0-4794 GCA_043728625.1 Saprospiraceae bacterium
GGTGTGGTGGACGTGTCAACCAAAAGAAAAGGAGGGTAGCGGCATTGACGAGCAAGGCAGCGATGACTAAATATTTAAGTATGTTATTTTTCATTGCGAAAACGGTATTTGATTGTCAAAATAGGTTTCATACAGCATTTTTTCGTTATTGTTGGCAGCAATTTTCGGTTTTTCATTGGTATAAAAAAGAATGATACCGACGTTGACGATGCCAACAATGAGCAGTAATGCAGAACCGATAGCGAGTTGTCGTCGCGTTTTCGCTATTTTCATGCGTTCTAAAACAATCCGATTACGTAATCGGCTGTACATGCCTTCGGGGGCTGTCCGACGGTTTTGTTTTAGGTTGTTATTGTTGAAATTTTCCATATTTAGATAGTTTAGAAACAATTGAAAATAGAGTTTGCCGAATTTCGGCATTTTCCTTTATACGTTAGAAATGGTTTCCTTTAAAAACTTGCGCTTAGGTCAAATATTTTTGCAAATTTTGTTTTGCCCGAAAAAGTAACGATTCTACTGAGGGGATAGATGTTTGCATCACTTCTGCAATTTCAGCGTAGGATAAGTCCTCTAATTGGCGCAAAATGAACGCCGTTTTCTGTTTATCAGGCAATTTATCAATGGCTTGATGGAGCGATTGGGATAATTCTTTGTTTTCTAACAAAATGCCTGGATGAATAAAGTCGGGCGTTTCATCAGTAGGGGAGAGGTTGAAAATGGATAATAACGTGCCAAAACGCTTTTTAGCTTTCTTAAAACGCAAGTGATTTAAGGCTTTATTGGTGGCAATGCGGTAAATCCACGTATAGAGTTTGGATTGTGCATTAAAGTTTTCGATGGATAAAAAGACTTCAACAAAAACTTCTTGGGTCAAATCTTCGGCTTCTGAATCCGATTGCACCATGTACAAAATGGTATTAAAAATACGGTCTTTGTAGGTCTCAAAAACTTGTTTAAAAGCGGCTTCATTGCCTTGTTGCAATAGTGCGATAATGTCTTTTTCGTTGTCCAATCCTTTACTGAGGTTTACTGCTTAATCAGTTATTTATCTAAAAGACAAAGGTAGTTAAATGATTTTCTCTTAAAAATCATTTCCTTTGACAAATTAACAAATCTCTTTACTCATCTCTAAACAACATCTTCAGAATGAAAAAAATAATGACTGCCGCAGCTCTTGTCCTGTTTTTAGTTAGTATGGTTCAGGCACAAGAACCCAAATTGAAAAAGATATTTAACGGCAAAAACCTAAAAGGTTGGAAAGCACCTGCCAATAATGTTTGGTGGACAGCCTCAAAAGGCATCCTGTTTGTCAAAAGTACTGCCGAAAAGAAAGGTTCAAATCTGTGGACTGAAAAAAGCTATTCAAACTTTATCTTACAAGCTGATTTCTTGATGGGCGATGGCACAGTGGATTCGGGTTTTTTCCTACGTTCCGAAGAAGATCAGGTGCAAATTGGCATTTCTGGCTCTTTGAAACGGGATATGACGGGGTCGCCATATATTCCAAAATTGCGTTATCCCGTAGAAGCCACAAAAACGAAAGATGTTTTGAAGCCCAAAGATTGGAATACCATGAAAATTAAAGTGGTTGATAAAACCTATACGGTGTGGCTCAATGGCGTTGAAGTCATGACTTATACATCTGAAAATATCCCTGCTTCGGGACCGATTGGTATTCAATTGCATCCAGGAAATGAGATGTCTATTAGCTATAAAAATATTCGTTTAGCTGAGTTGAAATAGGATTAATTAACATAACGGTAATTAAACATGAAAAATATTTTTGCGACTCTTACCCTTTTCTTTGCATTACACAATGTATCTGCAAACATTGTTTTTAATGTCAAACCTTACACTATGGACACTTTGCCTTATGCTGAAATTCCCGATTACCCCCCTCAGTACACAGCCGAAAGCGTGATTGTACGACTGATTGACGGCGTAGGCTTCCGTTTTTACTGGGCTACTGAGGGGTTGCGCCCAGAGGATTTGGCGTTTCGACCGACCAAAGAATCGCGGACTTCGGAGGAAACAATTGACCATATTTTGGGCTTATCAACGGTGGTGCTGAATGCACTGCGCAATGAAGTCAATACACGTTCTGGCGAGGAAACTTCTCCTTTAACCTTTGAGGTGAAACGGCAAAAGACGCTTGAAAATCTAAAAACAGCCAGTGATATACTCAAAAGTGGCAAACAGAAGCTCGAAGACTCCAAAATGGTCTTCAAAAACGGCGATAAATCAACGGAATATCCTTTTTGGAATGAAATCAATGGACCCATCAGCGATGCGCTTTGGCATATTGGGCAAGTCGTGACTTTCCGTCGGTCATCGGGCAATCCGTTTAATTCTAAGGTGAGTGTATTGTCGGGGAAGGTGCGGAAGTAACACATCCGTTTATCATTATTCAAAACTATATGGTATGAAAAAAATACTCATTTACCTCTTATTCATTTTACCCATCACGCTGTTTGCCCAAGATAAAGCACATAAAATTGTAGCAAAGAGCATTGAAGCACATGGTGGAAAAGCGTATAACAACTTCGCTGTTTCCTTAGATTTCAGGCAATTTCACCTTGTTTTGAAGCAAAATAAAACGCTTTTTCAGTACGAACGCACGATGACGGACTCGACACAAACCGTTTGGCATGATGTGTTGAACAATGACGGTTTTTATCGAGAAAGAAATGGTGTCAAACTTGAATTGTCAGAAAAAGACGCTAAAAAGTATCACGAAGGCATCAATTCACAAGCCTATTTCCTATTATTGCCTTATAAATTGAAAGATAAAGCGGTGATATTGACCTATTTGGGCGAAGCCACTATCGAAGGTCAAAAGCAACATAAAATACAAGTGGCTTTCCAAAAAGAAGGTGGCGGCAAGGACTATGAAGACGTGTTTTGTTATTGGATAAATCAAAAAACGTATTTGATAGATTACATCGCTTACTCGGAAGGTGGTCCTCGTTTCAGAAAAGCGACACTTCGACAAACCGTCAGTGGCATCGTTTTTCAAGATTATGACAATTATGAAATCAAAGACAAAAAGGTACTCACAAGCGATTACGATCGCATTTTTACTGAGGGGGGTGCTCGGTTGTTGTCTAAGATTGAACATACTCATTTTAAAATTGTTAAATAAATTTAGTATTGATTCAAAGCTAATTAGCTTTAAATCAATATTTTATAGTTCACTTAAAAACAATTGATACAATGAAAACAGCTATTTTAGGCACAGGTGTTGTCGGACAAACCATTGCTGCCAAACTGAATATACTTGGACACCACGTTATGATTGGCACTCGCAATGTCACCGACACATTAGCCGTAACAAAGCCTAACGCTATGACAGGTGCGACCTTTAACGATTGGCATAGGACGCATACCAAGGTCGAATTAGGCACATTTGCACAAGCAGCAGCTTTCGGAAACATTGTCATTAATGCTTTGAACGGTGGCGGGACGATTTCTGCTTTCAAAACCTGCAATGCAGCCGATTTAGACGGTAAAATCATCATGGATATTGCCAATCCGTTGGATTTCAGCAAAGGTTTTCCGCCTTTTTTGATGGACGGATTGAACAATACAAACTCGCTCGGCGAAGAACTGCAAAAGACTTTACCCAATGTCAAAGTTGTCAAAACATTGAACACTATGACCGCCATGTTGATGACCAATCCAGCGATGATACAAGGCAGTCACATCAATTTTATCTGCGGCAATGATGCCGAAGCCAAAACGGAAGTTATTAAACTGTTGCATCAATTCGGTTGGAAAGCCGACAATATCCTTGATTTGGGAGATATTACCAATGCACGTGGCACGGAAGCGATATTGCCTATTTGGGTGCGGATTTATGGCGCATTGAAGACGGGGGCGTTTAATTTTGGGATTGTGAAGTAATGCTTTTATTGTGCTGAAGAATACCCCCCTCAGTATAAGGCTTCAAAATTATCTTCCAAAACGATTATCATTTTTTCACTAAACTAAACATCTAAGAATCATGGAAAATCGGAGAGCATTCATCAAAAAAACAACATTGGCTGGAGCGAGTTTACTAACTGTTCCTCAATTATTCTCTTTCACTGGTTCACCCAACGAAAAAGTTGTTATTGGGTCTATGGGAACGAACAGCCGTGGGTTTTTTCTCGCCAAAATGTACGCCCAGTTGCCCAATGTCGAAGTCGGCTACATCTGCGATGTGGACAGCAAAGTGGTCGCTAAAACCATTGCCGAAATTGAGAAGATAACAGGTAAAAAACCCAAAGGCTTTACCGACGTTCGCAAAATGTTGGAACAAAAAGACTTAGACGCAATGGTTGTCGCCGCACCCGATCATTGGCACGCACCCGCAGCTTTATTAGGTGTGAAAGCTGGCAAACATGTGTACGTTGAAAAACCGTGTTGTCACAATCCCAATGAAGGAGAGATATTAGTCAAAGCAGCTAAAAAATACAATAAACTGATTCAAATGGGCAGCCAAAGGCGTTCTTTTCCAAAAGTCATGCAAGCCATGAAAGAACTGCACGAGGGCATTATTGGTAACGTTTATTTCGCCAAAGGTTGGTATGCCAATGCACGTAAACCGATTGGCATCGGCAAAAAAGTTGCTGTACCCGACTATCTGAACTTTGATTTATGGCAAGGTCCAGCACCACGCCGCGCCTATAAAGACAATTTGGTGCATTACAATTGGCATTGGTTCTGGCATTGGGGTACAGGTGAAGCCCTCAATAACGGTACGCACGAATTAGATGTCATTCGTTGGGGTTTAGGCGTTGATTATCCAACAAA
>JAYTMI010000902.1:0-1932 GCA_043728625.1 Saprospiraceae bacterium
ACAAAAAAAAATAAAAAAAATAAAAAAGAAAGGCATCACGGAACAAAGCACTTACGCACAGCAGCCGCAATGCCCACGCCCCAAAGCCCAACGCGGCTGCCGTCGCAAGTGCAGCCGTTCCACGCAATCAACACACATTAAAAAAAAATGTCCAAAACGTAAACTAACAGTTGTGAGTTCATAAATTTGCGTAGTCAATTTAATGGAAAAGCCGACGCCGCTTTTTTTAATGATATACTGCAATTCGTGCGCAATCATGGTTTGGTAATGTACATTCGATTTAGTTCGAATAATAGGAAAAAACATTGGTGCAGTATTGCTTTTTTAAGGCAATATATCCCGTATAGAATATTTCGTGAACCCTTTAGACATTACTCTTTTTCATTAAGTTGACTGATTTTATTTTTTCATCATCCTTAAAATTAGTCAACAGATGGGACGGCATAAAAAAGTAGATAGTTTGCCTGTTATCAATCCTCATGCCGCAGGGATTGATGTGGGCAGTAAAAGTCATTTTGTGGCGATTGGTCAAGGGGCTGATGATGTGCGAGAATTTGGGGTGTATTCTTCAAATTTACACGCCTTGTGTCAGTGGCTTAAAGAAGAAGCGGTTGAGACAGTGGCTTTAGAAAGCACAGGGTCATATTGGCAAAATTTATTTATTTTGTTACAAGATTACGGTCTTAATCCGATTCTTGTGAGTGGTAAATTCACCAAAAATGTGCAGGGTAAAAAGACCGATGTGTTGGATTGCCAATGGATTCACCGCTTGCATTGTTTGGGCTTGTTACCTAATTCTTATCAACCCAATGGCCATACTGAAAAATTGCGGCAATACAGTCGCCAACGTCAGAGTTTGATTGAAAATGCGGCTGATTACATCAAAA
Organism: Saprospiraceae bacterium; assembly: GCA_043728625.1. Taxonomy (GTDB): domain Bacteria; phylum Bacteroidota; class Bacteroidia; order Chitinophagales; family Saprospiraceae; genus JAAFJT01. Next base: position 888 of record JAYTMI010000902.1, read on the forward strand.
AGATGCAAAAAGCGATGCGGCTGATGAATATTCGCTTAGATATTGCCATTTCTGATGTGACGGGTCAAAGCGGTCGAGCAATAATAGAGGCAATCATTGACGGTGAAAAAGACCCCTCAGTATTGGCGGGCTTGGCGAATTATCGAATTAAAAAATCCAAAGAAGAAGTAGAACAAGCCTTGACAGGTGTATGGAAAGAAGAATATGTCTTTGAACTGCGCCAAAGTTATGAATTGTATAAGTTCTTTCACGCTAAAATTGAAGAATGTGATAAAGCCATTGAAGGGTGTTTGGTGGCGCGGATTGAAGAAAATGAAAAAATAGATGGGGAGCAAAGACCCAATTATGGTAAAAAAGACCGTAAAAAGCAGAATAAAAATACGCCTAAAGTGGATATTGAAAAATTAGCGTTTCAATTGACGGGCGGGATTGATTTATCGGCGATTGATGGGGTCAGTTCACTCACAATATTGAATATTATCGCTGAAATTGGGGTGGATGTCAGCGAATTTCCGACAGCCCGACACTTTACATCCTGGCTAAGATTAGCCCCAAAAAATAAAATATCGGGGGGGAAAACCTTATCGAGTCACACGCCAAAAAATAAACATCGCTTAGCCTTAGCTTTGGAAAAAGCGGCGAATGTCGTCGGACATAATTTGAAAGAAGGCGCATTGCACCAATTCTTTCAACGCATAAAGTACAAAAAGGGCAATATGCAAGCGATTGTCGCAACGGCAAGAAAAATTGCCGTCATCATTTGGAACATGTTGGCAAAGAAGGAGCAGTACAAACCAGTCGAAGATAAGGTCTATCAAGACAAAGTAAGAGCACAAGTACTCAAAAACTTGCAAAGGAAAATGAAAGCCTTTAATGTCAAACCAGAAGAAATCAACTTTGCAACTAATTGAGTATCAATGAAATAAAAACTGTTAGATAGAAGCAAAAAAAAAAGCATCCGTTCTTCGATTAAACAAAAGGAAGTAATTTAAAAGTAAGTACAATCAAGTTTTATGCGTCAACTTAAAACGCTTGGGCATCGTCC
>JAYTMI010000903.1:0-2551 GCA_043728625.1 Saprospiraceae bacterium
TTACAGGTGCGGATGATACGCAGGGCTATTTCGCCACGATTGGCTATGAGTATTTTTTTGAACATAATTCTCTGAATGATGAATTATGAATGATGAATGATCATTTATCATTCATCATTCATCATTAAAAAAGATTACCCTTTTGGGTCAACGAGATATAGGACTTGGTCATACTCAACGGGCGAGGCATCGTCAATGCAGATTTTAACAATCTTACCTTGCACTTCCGATTCAATTTCGTTGAAAAGTTTCATCGCTTCGACAATACAAACGACCTGACCTTTTTCCACTTTATCGCCTACTTTGATATAAGCTGGCTTGTCCGTACCTGCTGAACGATAGAATGTACCGACTATGGGCGATTTAATTTCCAAAAAATTGCCCCCCTCAGTAACGGCGGGTGCAGGAGCAGGTGTAGCAGACTCTGCTGCTGCTGAAAAAGGTGCGGGTGCAGCAGTAGCAACCGCAGGTGCAGCAGCAAGAGGTGCAGATGCAGCAATAGGCGCAGCAGTCGTGTGGTAAATCTGTTGCTTACCACTACTGTATTTTGATGTACGAATGGTGATTTTCTGATCACCATCTTCGAGCCGAAACTCCGCAAGGTCACTTTTGTTAATGAGCTGTATAAGAGACTTGATTTCTTCGAATGTCATAATTTGGTTGATTTTTTCTTTATCAATAATTAAACAATATTTGCATGAATAAGACAAAAGGCAGTTTTCAATTGGCAATTATAGGAAATTTATTTGATTCCAGATAAAAATATGCCAATCGAAATATGCCTTTTTGTTTGGTTGATTGGTTATTGGTGAATTGGTTACTGGTTATTGGAAAGTCGTTAACCAGTAACCAATTCACCAATAACCAGTAACCAATCACAAATTACTTATTTACCCGCTCCATATAGTCACGTGTTTCTGAGTTGATTTTGATTTTATCACCAGTATTAATAAACAAAGGCACTTTAATTTCTGCACCTGTTTCCATGGTTGCCAATTTAGAGGCGTTTGTGGCAGTGTCGCCTTTCAAGCCTGTTTCAGTGTAAGTGACTTCCAAAACGATATTCGCAGGTAAATCAACCGACAAAACAATCTCGTCTTTTGCAGAAAAAAGAACGCTGACCATCATACCTTCCTTCATCAAGTCGGCATTGTCCACCATGTCTTCTGCAATGGCAAATTGGTCATACGTCTCATTATTCATGAGGTTCAGACCCATATCGTCTGTGTAAAGATATTGACAGTCACGCCGCTCAACTTGTACAACATTGATGGTGTGTCCGCTTGGAAAATTGTTCTCCAAAACGCTGCCTTTAGTTACGCTTTTCATTTTGACATAAACAAATGCGGCACCTTTGCCGGGCTTGATATGTTGAAAATCAACTACTTTGAAAATATCGTTATTGTGTTCAAAACAAACACCTTTTTTAATATCGGTGGTAGAAGCCATTTATGATTGAATTTTATTACTGAAAAAATGTCTAAGTTTGTCTTCGTTATTATTAAAACGAGCTTGAAAAAGCGGCGCAAAGATATATAGATTTGACAATTTTAAGTCGTTACTTTCAAAAAACTATCTGTCAAAAGGATAATTGTCTTTGATTTTTTAACAAAAACCTCTATACGGAGTTTATACTGAGGGGGGTAAAAACGAAAAATACATGAGTTTTATCAGTTCTAAAATACATGCCTACCGCGCAAAAGTAGATGATATTGTTAGAGATTTACACACCTTGACGCAGGACATTGGACACGAAGAGCTTGCCAAAACGGTCAATAACCTCCGCGCACGTATATATGAGCCGTTCCTTTTTGTCATTGTCGGAGAGGTCAAAGCAGGGAAAAGTAGTTTCATCAATGCCCTTTTGCAAACGGGGCGTGAAATCTGTAAAGTCGCTCCGCAACCCATGACTGATACCATCCAACAAGTCTGTTATGGCGAAACGGAGGAAACGATTGTCATTAATCCATATTTAAAGAAAATTTTTCAACCTGTCGAAATCCTCCGCGAAATCGCTATTGTTGACACGCCTGGTACCAATGCCATTGTGGCGCATCATCAGGAAATTACTGAGGGGTTCGTGCCTGCGGCAGATTTGATCGTGTTTGTTTTTGAAGCTAAAAACCCTTATCGGCAGTCCGCTTGGCAATTTTTTGATTTTATTCACACCGATTGGCGGCGCAAAGTCATTTTTATTATGCAACAAAAAGACTTGATGGATGCCACCGATTTAGCTGTCAATACTGAGGGGGTCAAAACGGAAGCGCGAAAAAGAGGTTTGGCTGACCCTATCGTTTTTGCCGTTTCAGCCAAAGACGAACAAGAAGACCGTTTTGACATCAGTGGTTTCAGTAACGTGCGTGATTTTATTAAAGCTCACGTCACAGGCGGCAAAGCACCTGCGATGAAATTGGCGAACAATTTAGATACTTGCAACAACATCAATGAGCGTATTTTTAATGGTTTAGCAACTCGAAAAGAGCAGTTTGCTGCAGATATTGATTTCAGAAAAGACATACGTCAAACACTTGACAATCAAGAAATTAAGTCG
>JAYTMI010000904.1:0-4928 GCA_043728625.1 Saprospiraceae bacterium
AAGGTTCGAACCTTCGCAACGTTGCTATTTGTTGAAAATCAACTACTTAGAGGGTTTTTTAGCTGAAAATAGTTTTTTACTGAGGGGGGCTATCTCAATACAATAAGTGTTTTGTGATAGCTCTTTTTATCTGTTGAATAGGAAATGCGATTTTTTACCCCATATTTGCAAAGACAAATAAACAAACTCTTATCTTGATAGTGCGGTTGTTTGTTGAAAACAGGATAAACAGGTAAAATGAACAAAGAAAATACCGCAACAGGAGTGAAAAACAACGCTATCACCACCTATCTGAAGGATGCTTTTAGTGAAATGGGTCAAATGATGCAGTTTTGTATCCGTTTTTTCAAGGAAGCGATGTCTCCTCCATTTGAAATAAAAGAAATAATAGTGCAATGCTACAATGTGGGCTATAAATCCGTGCCTTTGGTGATGATTACAGGCTTTATCATGGGCTTGGTATTGACATTACAATCTCGTCCTACTTTGGCGGAGTTTGGTGCAGAAAGTTGGTTACCAGGTATGGTCGCGCTGTCATTAATTAGAGAAATAGCGCCGGTTATCACTGCTTTGATATGTGCTGGAAAAGTGGCTTCTGGCATGGGTGCAGAGTTAGGTTCCATGAAAGTGAGTGAACAAATAGATGCTATGGAAGTGTCTTCTATCAATCCATTCAAATATTTGGTTGTAACACGTGTGACGGCGACAACCCTCATGTTGCCTTTGTTAGTTGTGATTGCTGCTGGTATTGGTATGGTGGGTTCTTATGTCGGCTTCAATATCCACAGTCATTCGTCATTGTATCGGTTTTTTACTAAAGCATTTGAATCTATTGGCTTTTTTGATTTGATACCAGCTATAATCAAAACATTTTTCTTTGGTTTTGCCATTGGCATAATCGGCTGTTATAAAGGTTATACCGCCTCACAAGGAACAGAAAGTGTTGGCAAAGCCGCCAATTCAGCAGTCGTCGTCGCTTCTTTGAGTATATTTATCATAGATATGTTTGCCGTACAAATTACTGACCTTTTGGGTTAGTAGTTTAGATAAACAACTAACAAACAACACTTAACAAATAATGAATAATGAAACAACCAGATAATGTGGTTATTGATATAAAAGGTTTGTGCAAGTCGTTCGGATCCAATCAGGTACTGAGGGGTATTGATTTGACAATCAAACGCAGCGAGAATGTTGTGGTATTGGGTAAGTCAGGTTCAGGCAAATCGGTGCTCATTAAGTGTATCGTTGGTTTAGTGGAAGTCGATGAAGGACGTATTACAGTTTTAGATAAAAACATCACTGAATTGGACAATAAAGAACTGAATGAGATTAGGTTGAAAATGGGTTTTTTGTTCCAAAATGCTGCCCTTTATGACTCGATGACTGTGCGCGAGAATTTGGAATTTCCTTTGGGGCGTATTTTTAAAGAATTATCCGAAGAAGAACGTGAAGAACGCATCATCACTGCTTTACACGATGTGGGTTTAGAAGAAGCAATTGATAAAATGCCCTCCGAATTGTCGGGAGGTATGCGTAAAAGGGTTGGATTGGCACGGTCGCTGATTTTAGTACCAGATATAATGTTATACGACGAGCCGACTACGGGACTTGATACGGTTACGTCCCGAGAAATAAGTGAGTTGATACTGGCTATGCAAAAGAAAAATAAAACAACATCAATTATCATCACGCACGATTTGGCTTGTGCCAAATTAACGAGCGATAAAGTTGTGGTATTTAAAGACGGTGTGATTACAGCTGAAGGCACTTATGAAGAACTTGAAAAAAGTGAGGACAAATGGGTAAAATCTTTTTTTTAATAAAATTATATTCCAAACATAAATATGAAAAACAATTCAAATTATGTACTCAAATTAGGCATGTTTGTATCAATTAGTATCCTGCTACTCTTGATAGCTGTTTATATTATTGGTGCTCAAAAAAATCTCTTTAGTTCGACATATCGCATCAAAACCATTTTTAGAAATGTGAGTGGTTTGAAAGTCGGCAGTAATGTGCGGTTTTCAGGTATCAATATCGGAACGGTAGATTTTATTCAAATCGAAACAGATACGTCTGTAAAAGTAGAGGTCATTCTTCAAAAAGAAGTTCAAAAATTTATCAGAAAAGATTCAAGAGCCAGTATTGGTTCAGAAGGTTTGATGGGCGATAAGATATTGGTGATAACGCCTGGAAACAGTGGCGAACAACAAGCCGAAGAAAATGATTTTCTCTTTTCCGAGACACCCGTAGATATGGACGACATATTAGCGAGTGTCAAAGTCTCTGCTGAAAACTTTGAGATAATTACTGACCAGCTTGCAGAAATTACATACAATATCAACAATGGTAATGGGCTTGTTTCCAAACTGATAAAAGATGATAAATTTTCCAAAACACTCAACAATACAATGAGTAATTTAGAAGAAGGTTCGAAAAGCATGAGTGAAAATATGGAAGCCGCTAAAAGTAGTATTTTACTAAAAGGATATTTCAATAAGAAGAAAAAAAAGCAGGCGCAAGAACAAAAAGAAAGAGAAGATGCTGCTAAAAAAACAAAAGAAGCCGATACGAAAAAAGCAACTGTGAAGGGACAATGATGGGTGTGTTATGTGTTTTGGGTGTTTCTTTGATATATTTTGTTTCTCTTTTCCTATTTTTGCGCCTCAAAGAGAATCTAAAAGAAAATTACTCATGATAACCTAATCCAAATATGACTAAACAAGAAATCGAAGCGGCTCAAAACGAAGATGCTATGAAACTCGCTGTCTCTAATATCAACCGTCATTTAACGAAAATATATGAAGGCGGCGGCAAAAAACGATTAGAAAGACAACGTTCAGAAGGTAAAATGACGGCGCGAGAACGTATCGAGTTTTTGCTCGATGAGGGTCAACCACAGATAGAAATTGGTGCTTTTGCGGGCTATGAGATGTACGAAGAATACGGCGGTTGTCCTGCCGCAGGTGTCATCGTCGTCATCGGATATGTGAAAGGCAGACAAGTCATTGTTGTTGCTAATGATGCGACCGTCAAAGCAGGGGCATGGTTTCCGATTACGGGCAAAAAGAACTTGCGTGCGCAAGAGATTGCGATGGAAAATCGGTTGCCTATTATTTATTTAGTTGACTCGGCGGGCGTTTTTCTGCCTTTGCAAGACGAAATTTTTCCAGATAAAGAACATTTTGGACGCATTTTTAGGAATAATGCGAAAATGAGTGCGATGGGTATTCCACAAATTGCCGCTATCATGGGCAGTTGTGTCGCTGGTGGTGCTTATTTGCCGATTATGTCCGACGAGGCTTTGATTGTGGAAGGGCAAGGCTCTGTTTTTTTGGCAGGACCTTATCTCGTCAAGGCAGCTATTGGCGAAAATGCCGATCAAGAAGTGTTGGGCGGTGCGAAAACACATTCTGAAATCAGTGGCGTAACCGATTATAAAGTCCCAAATGATACCGTTTGCCTTGAAACCATTCAAAAATTGGTAGATAAATTTGGACGTTTTGAAAACGCTGGGTTTTCAAAAGTAGAAGCAGCACCCCCTCAGTATGAACCCAAAGAATTACTCGAAATTTTCCCAGCCGACAATCGCTCGAAACCCTACGATATGATTGAAGTCTTAAAGAGATTAGTAGATAATTCAGAATTGACTTTGTACAAGGAAGAGTACGGCAAAACCATCGTTTGCGCTTATGCGCGCATTGAAGGTTGGGCTGTCGGAATCGTTGCTAATCAACGACTTGTGGTCAAAAATGGGCAAGGCGAAATGCAATTTGGTGGCGTGATTTACTCCGATTCAGCCGATAAAGCGACTCGTTTTATTTTGAATTGTAATCAAAAGAAAATACCATTGGTGTTTTTGCACGATGTCACGGGTTTTATGGTCGGCACGCGTTCCGAACATGGCGGCATCATCAAAGACGGTGCAAAAATGGTGAATGCGGTAGCCAATTCCACTGTCCCTAAATTTAGTATTGTTATTGGCAATTCTTATGGAGCTGGCAATTACGCCATGTGTGGCAAAGCCTATGACCCTCGATTGATTGTGGCTTGGCCCTCCGCCAAAATTGCAGTGATGGGTGGCGCACAATCGGCTAAGGTTTTGGTACAAATCCAAACATCTTCCATGAAAGCAAAAGGTGAAGTACTAACAGAAGAAGATGAATTGACTCTTTATAACAAAATAAAAGACCGCTACGACAGCCAAACGACCCCTCAGTATGCAGCCGCGCGCCTGTGGGTTGATGCCATAATTGACCCTTTAGATACACGTCAATGGATTGCTATGGGTATTGAAGCGGCGAATAACGCACTTATTGAAAAGTTTAATGTGGGTGTCATACAAACGTGATAGGCAATCGGTTAGCGTTTCATTTTTTTTTAAACAGTTTCTTTTGAGATAAAATATCCTATCTCACCAAACGTCATAAGTGAGACAACCTTTTAGAGAAAAAACTGTTCGTTAATTGCACTAATCACCTTTTCAGAATATGTATCCATGTAAACATCTTTTTCAAACGGCACCATCTACTCATAAATTGAGCAATAACAGCTTGATTATCAATGATTTTTGTATCCATTTTTATGCTTCTCTTTCTGAAATAGAAACAGAAAGTCGCCACTCTTTTGGTCAATATAAAGACCTTTTTTTGAGTTCAGAATATCTGCGTGTCCTTGAAAACAAACCGCCACGGGACTTCACATTTTGTTATTTGGTTTTTGAAAAGAAGGGTGAAGTCGTTGGTTTCATGGCTTGCCAAATCAAGCATTTCAATGCGGGTGACAGCCTTAATTTTTCAGGTAGAAAGGACAATTGGTTGACCTTCAAAAAATGGTTAGCTGGAATAGTACAATACAATACATTGATAATTGGCAATTTGATGTTAACAGGAGACCATTCGTTTTCCTTTGATAATCAAATACTT
>JAYTMI010000905.1:0-2441 GCA_043728625.1 Saprospiraceae bacterium
ACTATCTTCTTCAAATTTAGATAATTCTGTCCAATTAAAAGACATATCAAAGTCCTCTTGTTGCGGAAAGGAATAGCGATTTTTTAATTTGTTTAAGGCTTGATCATTACTTCTTTTAGCAGAACCTTCTAGAGTGCAAGGTACACCATCCACATTTAATAACACTTGGCAGAAAATCGGTGTGGTAGAAACCAATAAAAAAGCAATCAGTAATTGATACATAAAAGGCATTATTTTGCTCAAATTTAGAACTTCAAAACAGATTGTACGCATTTTTTAGTAGGTGTTTTAAAACATATTTTTTCATCGTATAAAACAGATGGAATAAGAATAATAGAAAAATCTGTTAAAACGACTATTTTTAATCTTTTGATATGAATAGAAAGACAAAGCCCAATTAATTGATTATCAACTAATTGGGCTTAAGCTTTCTTTGTTTGTGTTTCAACGACCTGCCATAGGAACAGCATCATTTTTATCAGAAACATTGTGTGGTTTAAAATAAATGGCTTTACTAATACTTATCAATAGCTGATCAATTTTTGCAGGTTTGGGCAAAAAATCAACCGCACCATTCTCTAAAACTTCTCTAATCACATCTTCATCTGCCAGTCCACTTGAAAAAATAATAGGCACTTTTGAATCAATTTGCTGAAAATGCTCTAACATTTGTAGCCCATCGAGATTGTCTAAATTGTACTCACTAATGACAACATCATAAATTTTGTTCAAAAATCGCTCTAAACCTTCAATCCCATCATTTGCCATATCCACTTGGCAGTCTAACTGTTCGAGTACAGATTTGTAAGCTTCGCGCATTTCAGCCTCGTCGTCAATCACTAAGATTCGCGTCATGTTTTGTAGTTAATTATTTCATTGATCAAATTCGTTTATAGTTTTAACTATTCCAAAACCCGTGCCATAGTGGTTGATTGGTTATTGGAGATTGGTTACTGGTTACAACTAATCCCCAATCCTCAATCCCCAATCCCCAATAATCCGAATATCCTATTTATATTTGCGCCATGAAAGATAAAGTACAGGTAATAGAAACCACAAAATTGTGGTTGGAACGTTTTGTCATTGGTTTAAATCTATGTCCATTTGCAAAACATCCCTTTCGGAATAATAAAATTCGATACGTTGTTTTTGAGGATACTGACCTTGAAAAACTCACTGAAACATTGCTCATCGAAGCCAATGAACTCGTCGCAACGACCCCCTCAGTATTGGAGACGACACTTATCATAGTGCCCGAAGCATTTGACCAGTTTGAAAATTATCTCGACTATCTGAATATGGCGGAGTTCATTTTTGAGGAAGTTGACTTAGATGGCGTCATACAAATCGCTTCTTTCCATCCTGATTATCAATTTGACGAAACAGAAATAACGGACGTGGAGAATTATACGAACCGTTCCCCGTTCCCCATGTTTCACTTGCTTCGTGAAGACAGCGTGACTCGTGCTTTAGAAGCCTATCCTGAAGTGGGCGATATTCCCGAAAACAATATAGAAACGATGAATAAACTCGGTTTGACCCGCGTAAAACAGTTGCTCGATGACATTATTAGAACGAATTGAAGCCCTTTCGATATTGGGGAAAAAACTACTGGAACCTTCAGATGAGAGGGAAGCCGTTATGCGCCGAACGGCGAACAACAACTCCTGGTTTACGATAGAAAATCAAAGACAAGCCGTTGCAGAGATAGCGACTCATTTTTTGAACAAGGAAATGCTGGAAAGTTGGGTCAAAAACTACGATTATTTGCAAACGCCAACAGATAACCCTCAACACAATACAGTTGGTTTAGTCATGGCGGGCAATATTCCGCTTGTCGGTTTCCACGATATATTATGTGTTTTTGTTTCTGGCAACAAAGCCAAAATTAAAATTTCAGAAAAAGACCCGTTTTTGCTGCCCTACCTTTTCCAAATATTGAAAGATATTGACTCGCGAACGGCTGATTTTCTACAAATTACTGAGGGGTTTCTGAAAGATTTTGACGCAGTGATTGCTACTGGCAGCAACAATTCAGCCCGTTATTTTGAGGCTTATTTCGGAAAATATCCTCATATTATTCGTAAAAATAGAAATGCGGTTGCGATACTGAGGGGGTCGGAAACGACAGAGGATTTAGAACTTTTGGGAAAAGATGTGTTTTCTTATTTTGGTCTCGGTTGCCGCAATGTTTCTAAAATTCATGTGCCAAATGGCTATGATTTTCATCCACTTTTAACCGCTTTTCATGAATATAGAGAGATAGTTCAACATGATAAATATAAAAATAATTTTGATTATAACTTCACTCTTTTAATTCTGAATAAAATCAAACACGAAGCGAACGGCTGCATTTTGATGCGCGAAAGTACCGATTTGGCTTCTCCCATAGCCGTTTTGTACTACGAATACTACGATGATTTGACGGATTTGAAAATAAA
>JAYTMI010000906.1:0-2122 GCA_043728625.1 Saprospiraceae bacterium
TCGGCTTTTCGGCAGGTGGTCAACTCTCTGCGTTATTGGGTACGACTGGTGATAATCCAGAATTTGAAGGTACTTCTGGCAATGTTGGACATTCAACAAAAGTCAATGCTATTGTGGATATTGACGGCATTCTCGCATTCATTCACCCCGAATCTGGCGAAGGTGACGACAGCCGTTCAACTTCTGCTGCCACGTATTGGTTTGGTTATTCAAAAACCGAAAATCGGGAGCTTTGGCAAGCCGCTTCTGCCCTCAATCATGTGGATGCACAAACACCACCGACCTTGTTTTTGAACAGTGGCGTGGACAGAATGCACGCTGGACGCACCGATTATTTGAAAAAATTAGAGACCTATAAAACGTATTCAGAAGTGCATACTTTTCCTAATGCGCCTCATTCGTTTTGTTTGTTCAATCCTTGGTTTGAGCCAACGGTGCAGTATATTGATGAATTTTTGAAAAACGTCTTTTCAAAATAATAGACGATAACACCCCTCAGTATTTTCTTGCAAACGCTCCATTTTCTATTGATTTTCATCAAAAAAGTATATTTTTGTAAATAAAAATAAAGTCTCAAAACCCACCGTTTAGTAATTTACAAATGGAGTTGTTGAAACTCTATGCAACCAATATCCCTGACGCTGATTTATTAGAAATCAGACGTTATTTAGCACGTTATTTTATGAGAAAAGCCATTGGCGAAGCCGATAAAGAATGGGATAAAAAAGGCTATACGCCCGAATTAATGGAAACATGGCTAAAAGGAGAAACCGATGAAATACGTGATTGATACCCATGTATGGATTTCGGCTTTGTCAAGTCGTTCGCCTTTTCATTGTTTCAAAAATAAAACTATGAAACCAATACTTTCCCTACTCATTTTTATGAGTATCAACAACATCGCTTTCGCTCAATTCAATCCAGAAAAACCCGATTTGATGCAACGGGCGTTTTACACCGAAGCGCAAGCCGTAACCGTTCATCAAGACTTGGCAAAGCTATACAACGATAAAACAAGTTGGGAAAAACGCGCTGACTTGATAAGAAAAGGCATCTTAGACGGTGCTGAAATCAAGAGAATCAGCCATAAAAAGCCGAAAAACATAACGATTCATAGCAAAAGACTACTGAATGGTTACTCCGTTGAAAATGTATCGTTTGAAAGTTTAGAAGGTATTTATGTAACTGGAAACTTATATACCCCCCTCAGTAAAGAGGGCAAAATAGCCGCTATTTTATGTCCACACGGTCATGGACCCGACCCGCGTTACAAGGAATACACGCAACAACGCTGTGCGACTTTAGCCCGTATGGGTGCAGTGGTTTTTGCTTACGATATGGTAGGTGTAGGTGATTCAAAATATTGCGACCATAAAATAGATAAAGCCCTCAAATTGCAGCTCATCAATAGCCTTACTGTTGTTAGCTTTTTGAGTCATTTGCCCGATGTTGATAAAAAACGAATCGGCATTACAGGTGAATCAGGGGGTGGTACTCAGACATTTTTGTTGGCAGCCGTTGACGAACGCATTGCTGTTTCAGTGCCTGTGGTGATGGTTTCGAGCTATTTTTTTGGTGGTTGTACGTGTGAAAGTGGTATGCCTGTCCACAAACGTTCGACGCATCAGACAACAAATGTTGAAATTGCGGCTTGCTTTGCACCTAAACCTATGTTGCTGATTTCAGATGGTGATGATTGGACAAAACACACGCCTGAATTGGAGTTTCCACACATTCAGCGCATCTATGGCTTTTATAATGCTCAAAATAAGGTCGAAAACGCACATTTTCCAACGGAAAAGCATGATTATGGTATGAATAAAAGGCAAGCGGCTTATGTTTTTTTAGCTAAACATTTAGGACTTGATATCAATAAAGTCTTGAAAGATGGGAAAGTAGATGAGTCGGTTAATACGATTTTAACGGCAGAGGATTTGGCAGTTTTTACAAAAGAACATCCTAAACCAAACGGTGCATTGAGTGGTAATGAAGCGGTGGCAAAGGCGTTGAAGTAAACATGAGACATCCCGAATTTTGTAACATTTAATTTAAAAGGTAAGACCCAGTAATTCCTTCGGAATTGGGATAGTTGACGCTTTTCAAGTGATAATTTATTTTGTTA
>JAYTMI010000907.1:0-1691 GCA_043728625.1 Saprospiraceae bacterium
TTATTTTCAAAAGAGAGACGGAAACACCTTTTGTAAGTAAAAATACTGAGGGGGGTGTTGAGAAAAATCGTTTGGTCTTTCAATTGTATGCCGCAGCGATTCCCAAACATCTTTCTTTTTGTGTTTTAGGCAATTCAAGGGAATTAGGACAATGGGCGAGACCGATTCCTTTGTCAAACGAGCATTTTCCTTTGTGGCAAGTCGAGATACCGATTGACAAATACGATGTGGATGTTGAATATAAATTTGCCATTTGTGATACCGAAAAAGGTAAAATTATTGAGTGGGAGAAAGGCGAAAACCGCCGTTGTGTTTTTATTTTTCCTTCTGCCAAAGGTAATACATTGGTTATTACAGATGAAAATTATCGGTATGGTCATTTGTGGCGTGGTGCAGGTATAGCGATTCCTGTTTTTTCTTTGCGGAGTCAAAACGGTTTAGGTATTGGTGAATTTACAGACATCAAACTATTGGTAGATTGGGCAGTGAAAACAGGTATGAAACTCGTTCAAATATTGCCTGTTAATGATACGATTGCGACGAAAACATGGTTGGACAGCTATCCTTATGCCGCTATTTCTGTTTATGCTTTGCATCCGTATTACGTTAATATTCAAGCCATTGCGAAACTAAAGGATAAAAAAGCGGCAGCTCGTTTGGATGCCGCTATTGCAGAACTGAACCCATTAGAAACCGTTGATTTAGAACGCGTTGGTTCTTTTAAATTTGAATATTTCAAACTACTTTTTGACCAAGAGAAAAAGGCTTTTTTCAAGGACAAAGAAGCCCTAAATTTCATAGAAAACAATGCCGATTGGCTGAAACCTTATGCCGCCTTTTGTCATTTGAGAGATTTGAATAACACGACTAATTTTAATAATTGGACAGATTACAATACTTTTTCAAAGGAAGTTGTAGCGGATTTATGCACCCCTCAGTATAACGGCTTTGATGATGTCGCTTTGTACTATTTCATTCAATTTCATGCCCACAAACAACTGTTAGAAGCCACAAATTACGCTCGTTCACAAGGGGTTGTCTTGAAAGGTGATTTGCCAATTGGCATTTATCGCTACAGTTGCGATGCTTGGGTTGCGCCACATCTTTACAATATGAACGGTCAAGCGGGTGCGCCGCCTGATGCGTATGCGGTTGCAGGACAAAATTGGGGTTTTCCGACGTATAATTGGGATGTCATGGCGCGCGACAACTTTGCATGGTGGCGGCAACGCATGACAAAACTCAGTGAATACTTTGATGCGCTGCGTATTGACCATATTTTGGGCTTTTTTAGGATTTGGGAAATTCCGATAAATCAAGTAGAAGGCACTTTGGGTTTGTTCAATCCACGTCTGCCTTATTCACGTCAAGAACTCGATGCAGCAGGTTTGCGTGGTAATCTCAATCGTTATACCCAACCTTATATACGTGGTCATTTTTTGACAGAATTGTTTGGCGAAGATGCTGATTTTGTTCGCACAACGTTTTTAGATGAATTGGTTTTTAATGAATTCAAACTCAAAGAATTCGTTGACAATCAAGCGAAAATCAAGCAGTTGTTTGCTGAAAATGTCGAATTGGCAACTAAAAAGCATTTAGAAAAAGGCTTAATGTCCTTAGTTGCTGACGTTTTATTGATTGAAGAACCCCTCAGTAACAATACGTTTTTTAACCCTCGAATAACCGTTCAC
>JAYTMI010000908.1:0-2977 GCA_043728625.1 Saprospiraceae bacterium
CAAAGCATACCCCCTCAGTATGACGCTCAAAAATTGTATTGTTTATGGCTCAAAAGACGATGAAGTGAGTCTTTTTGATGGTACGACTTCCATAACGACGGACTTCAATTTTGCTTTCCAAAACTGCATTGTTCGGGTTAAGGATTTGTTGAAAACGGACAATTTCCCTAAGTTTTTGACCGATAATTGCAAGGATTGCATCAACGCGCCTTCATCTGCAAAAGTGTTTAGAAAATACAGTTCAGGCGATTATCATCTTGATACTTTGTCTATTGCAGAGCAAAAAGCATTGCCTATCTCATTGATTACAAAGGATTTAGATGCTAAATTGCGTGATGTTGCGAAACCTGATATGGGGTGTTATGAGTTTTATCCAAGATAATTGACCCCTCTCCAAAGGAGTCCTTTCGGACAGTATCGGGCATAAAAAAAGCGGCTTCTGGTGGGAAGCCGCTTTTTTTAGTGTTATCTAATCCGTTTAAATCGTTATTTCTACATTGAGTAAAGGGTTACTTGATTGAAAGCATCGAGAAATGTTGAAAAGATTACTTAAAACTACATAACTTTGAACCATGAAATCTCTGGGCAAACTTCATCTTGACAAATTGAAAGGCGGTATTTCTGGCATTTCACGCAATTACGGAGCATTTCTGGCAGAAGCAATAGTCGTTTGCTTGACTGCGGCGGGGCATGTATCAAGTGTTAAGTTAAAAGCAGAAGGTGATTTTGATGCTGAATTTGAGTTGGAATGGCAAGAAGAAATCGGGGCAGCAGAACTTTCCAGTTGGCGAGATTTGAAGGAGGCAACAGAATACGCTGCAATGGGGCTTGCCGTTTTGCTTATTTCTGCATTGACAATTTATGGGGTGTTTCAACGGAATGAGCAAGGCGAAGACGCAGATTTTACTATGCAAGAAGTGAGTGACCCAAATATTGTTTTAAAGGGCATCGTTCAGAGGGCGCACTTAGAGGTATCTGGCATTTTTGCCGAATCATTGACCAATACACTTAATATGAGAATAACGGCAAAAACAAAAGGTTTGGAGAAACGGGTAATACCCAGTCTGCCTGTATTTATTGCCGTTATTGAATTTAGTATTCCGAAAGCAAAAATAGTTGAAATATGAAACAGTCTGAAATCCTATATCGTCAAGCCGTTTCTTTTGCAGAACAAGGAGACATGGCAAAAGCCAAGCGGCATATTGTGCCGATTGACTATAAGTTATTTTACGAAAAAGCATTTCTTTTAGAAAAGGAAGCGGCTCTTTTGATGTCTTCCGATGAGAAATATCCACTCTCACGTGGTGAGATGTTGAAAAATGCCACGGCACTTGCCTACAAAGCGGGCAAATATGAAGAGGCACAAAAAGTAGCTGCTTTATGCAGGGTTGAAGAATTGGACGGATATACTTTGATGAAATTAGACGAGTTAGAAGAACGTATCTTAGAGGCACTTGCAGTGCCAATACATAATGCTTCGCTGACGGTGCGCGGTCTGTTCACTTCTGCCAACGCAGACGATAGAGAAATCAGAATCCGCGATATGGAAAACCAACAGGTCTATTCCTTTATCGTGCCTGCAAATATGTTTAAAAACGTTGTGAAATCTTATTGGCAGGATGTTGTTTCCGTTGTCGGACACGTTAGTACAAAAGGGGTTTTTACACTTGAAAAAATTAGTCGCCCTGTGGCTTGATTTTGCACCCCTCAGTATTTTTGCCCTTTTTAACAGACAAACGCTTGATTATTCGGTTGATAATCAAGCGTTTGTTTTTTTTTGACCCCTCAGTATTTTGGTATGATTTTATGCCTTCAAATAATTTATGCGTATTTTTGGATATATTTTTGGATAAAAAATAAGATTTAAAAAGACTTTATTAGGTAATTAAAGTTTTTATGCGTATTTTTAGATAAAAATATGCGTATGGTAAGAACAGAATCTTTGATATTGACAAAAGAAATCGTCAATCTGATGACAGAAATTGATGAATTTAAAGGAGCGTGGTTGGCTTTAGGCAATATCGCACCTGATCGACTGTTGCAACTTAAAAAAGTAGCAACGATAGAAAGTATTGCTTCAAGTACCCGCATTGAAGGCAGTTTATTGACTGACCAACAAGTAGAAAAATTGATGGACAACCTCAAAATTCAAAAATTTGAAACCAGAGACGAGCAAGAAGTTGCAGGTTATGCCGATTTGATGTCCATCGTTTTTGATAACTACAATGATATACCATTGTCTGAAAACTTTATTCAACAGTTACATGGCTACTTGATGAAATACAGTGAAAAAGACCAATGGCACAAAGGACAATACAAAAAATTCCCCAATCATGTGGTCGCAACAGATGCTTTTGGTCAAGTCGTTGGAGTCGTTTTTGAAACGACGACACCTTTGGAAACACCCATAAAAATGCAAGAATTGGTGGAATGGGCAGCCGAAAATTTGAATAAAAGAGACTGGCACCCTTTATTCGTTATTGCCTTTTTCATTGTTAGTTTTTTGGCAATTCACCCTTTTCAAGATGGCAACGGACGACTTTCAAGAGTTTTGACGACTTTTTTGTTGCTAAAATCAGGTTATCGTTATGTGGCATACAGTTCTCTTGAAGCGGTGATTGAACGAGAGAAACCCGATTATTATCGCTCATTGCGCCAAACTCAAACAACACTCAATCAAGACGAACCCAATTGGTCGCCGTGGGTTTTGTTTTTTCTAAAATCGCTGAAACGGCAAAAAGATAATTTAGAAATCAAGATAAAAAGAGAACGCCTATTGCTCACACAACTGCCCGATATGTCGCAAACGATTGTGGATTTAATTCGGGAAAATGGGCGCATGACGATAAGTGAATTGGTCACTTTCACACAATATAATCGAAATACCTTACGAAAACACCTTGAAAGTTTAGTAAAAAATAATCAAATTCAACGAAATGGTGTTGGGAAAGGTACTTGGTATAATTTGATTTGACCC
>JAYTMI010000909.1:0-1530 GCA_043728625.1 Saprospiraceae bacterium
AAGCTTTTTGCCCGCAGAAGGTTTCGAAATCATCTATTATGACCAACTCGGTTGTGGTATTTCAGACAATCCAAAAGACACTGCCCTTTGGGATTTGGCTCGCTATGTGGATGAAGTGGAACAAGTCCGCAAAGCCTTGAATCTCACAAAAGATAATTTTTATCTGTTAGGTCACTCATGGGGCGGCATTTTGGCGATGGAATATGCCTTGAAATATCAGCAAAACCTAAAAGGATTGGTCATTTCAAATATGATGGCAAGTGCGCCCGATTACGCAAAATATGCCAAAAATGTGTTAGCACCACAAATGGATACCAAGATTTTGGACACCATCCGCATGATAGAAGCCAAAGGAGACTTTGAAAATCCGAAATATATGGAATTGCTGATGCCTAACTTTTATGCAAAACACATCTGCCGTTTGCCCTTAGATGCTTGGCCAGAACCGATGACGCGCTCTTTTGCGAAAATGAACCAATCGCTTTATGTCACCATGCAAGGACCCAGTGAGTTTGGTATTTCTGGAAAATTGGAAAAATGGGATGTTAAAGCACAACTTAAAAGCTTGATTCTACCCACATTGGTCATCGGCGCAAAACATGACACGATGGACCCTGCACACATGGAATGGATATCAAAAGAAGTCAAAAATGGTAGTTTTTTACTCTGTTCGAATGGCGGGCACATGTGTATGTACGACGACCAAGACACGTATTTAGCGGGTTTGATAAAATTCATCAAAGGCGTTGATGGTGGAAGGCAAAAAGGGATTTTGTAAGCACCCCCTCAGTATAGAAGCTAAAAATCCTTGTAGAACCGCCGTTTTGCAGGGATTTTGTGTCTATATTTGCACCCAAAACAAAGCCATTTTTTTTTAATTAATATCCTTTTATGAATTCTAAATTTGATACCATCCGTCCCTATCATGACGAAGAAGTGAACGAAGCTATAAAATCCATCATGCACGACCCCATGATGAATACCGTCATGCAATTCATATATCCCCAAGAAACAGAAGCGGAACGGACGGACATATTGACCAAAGTTCACAGCACACAAGACTTTCAAGGCAATGTGGCTTATTTTGGCTTGCAAAAAATACTCAAACAAAGCTCCGACGGTTTGTCCAATTCTGGTTTTGAAAAATTGGATAAAAACACGCCTTATCTGTTTATCTCAAATCACAGAGATATTTTCTTAGACACGTCGTTATTGAACTACATTTTATACGAAAAAGGTTTGATTTTGACGGCTTCAGCGATTGGAGACAACTTAGTAAAAATCCCTTTTTTGAATACAATTGCTAAGATAAATCGCAACTTCTTGGTACTGAGGGGATTGTCGCCACGTGAAATGTTGCAAAGTTCAAAGCTCATGTCTGAATACATTCAAGAATTGTTGAGGATTGAAAACCGTTCTGTTTGGATTGCCCAACGCGAAGGCAGGACAAAAGATGGCAATGATGCCACGAATCCGGGCATTTTGAAAATGCTTTCTATGGCGGCTGAAAAGGAAAATTTGGTTGATTAT
>JAYTMI010000910.1:0-2004 GCA_043728625.1 Saprospiraceae bacterium
AGGGCGTTGATGCGTGGGCACTACCAGGCGGCTTTGTTTTCCACAATGAGAGTATTGAAGAAGCTGCCAATCGCATACTCGAGGACAGGACAAGTATTAGGGATATTTATCTCGAGCAGTTTTACGTGTTTGGCGATAAAAATCGGCAATTTAGAGAGGTGCATGAGGAACTTATGCTTAAAAACGGCATTCTCGCAGAAGCGAATCATTGGCTGTTTCAACGTTTTATTTCAATCGGTTTTTATGCTTTGGTTGATTTTTCAAAAGTCACACCTAAATCTGATGACTTATCTGAAATATGTGGTTGGTACGACATAGAAGACATACCCTCCTTAGCATTTGACCATCCTAAAATTTTACAAAAAGCTTTGGATACTTTGCGTTCAAGCCTTGACACAAAATTGGTTGGCTTCAATTTACTGCCTGAGACATTTACGATGAGCGAATTACAAAGCCTTTACGAGACTATTTTAGGAAAAAAACTCATTCGCACCAATTTCCAACGCAAAATATTAAATCTTGAAATTTTAGAACGTGTTGAAAAAAAGTATTCTGGCGGTTCGCACAAAGCACCATATATATATCGTCTCGATGCAGCGAAATGCGAGGCTTTTTTGAAAACTAATTTTTGAGAACAATAAAACACGTTAAAACTTCCAAGAGTGCTTGATACTATTGGAAGTTTTTTAATTTCACTCAAAATTTAACATTCTTCATCTAAAACCTAATTCTTCTTTTTAACATGAAAAAAACAACACTTTTCTTAGCATTTATGGCATTGACAGCCTCTGTTTCAGCGCAACGCACATTAATTTATTGTGGTTCTTTGATTGACGGTATTTCGGCACAGCCTAAAAAACAAATGACGATTGTCGTCGAAAAAAACAAAATAACAGCTGTACAGAACGGTTATACAACCCCTCAGTCAAGCGACCAAGTGGTAGACTTAAAAGCCAAAACGGTCATGCCAGGCTTGATTGATATGCACGTCCATATCGAAGGCGAAACGAGCCGCGACCAAATCCAAAAACGCATGAGCATGAGTTCCGCCGATGTGGCTTATGAAGCTCAAAAAAATGCTTTGACAACACTCATGGCAGGCTTTACTACAATACGAGACATGGGCGGCTCAGGTGTCAATATCTCTTTGCGGAACGCTATTAATAAAGGTCTCGTTTCGGGTCCACGCATTTTTACGGCGGGTAAAACCATTGCCACAACAGGCGGTCATGGCGACCCCACAAATGGTTGGCGACCAGATGTATCTTTTCCTGAAAATTTTGACGATGGCGTTGTGGATTCGCCCGAAGAAGCCCGTCGTGCGGTGCGTCAACGCTACAAAGATGGGTCTGATTGGATAAAAATCACCGCAACAGGTGGCGTTTTGAGCATCGCTAAAAACGGAAAAGCACCGCAATTTATGCAAGATGAAGCCAATGCCATTGTGCAAACAGCCAATGACTACGGTTTTCGCGTAGCCGCACATGCACACGGCGCGGAAGGCATGAAACGTGCACTCAGGGCAGGTGTGACGACAATTGAACATGGTACCTTTATGGACGACGAGGCGATTGAGCTGTTCAAAAAGTCAGGCGCATACCTTGTGCCAACAATTATAGCTGGCAAATCCACAGCCGATTCAGCAAAAATACCCGGTTATTATCATCCACTTGTCACGGCAAAAGCTTTGGAAACAGGTCAATATATACAAGCAACATTTGCAAAAGCCTACAAAGCAGGTGTCAAAATCGCTTTTGGTACAGACGCAGGTGTGTTCAAACATGGTTTAAATGCCAAAGAATTTCAATACATGACCGAAGCGGGTATGCCCATCATGGAAGCGATTCAATCAGCAACAATCGTCGCCGCTACGGTTTTGGATATGAAATCTGAATTAGGGAGCATCGAAGCGGGCAAGTTTGCAGACATCATCGCCACCGAAGGCGACCCCCTCAGTAATGTCGCTACTTTGATGATGGTGACGTTTGTGATGAAAGATGGAAA
>JAYTMI010000911.1:0-2119 GCA_043728625.1 Saprospiraceae bacterium
CCCTTATGGCCGAGCGAGGAGAGGAAGTGTCGCTTGTCAGAATTTCTAGCGGAATTAAAGAGAGTTTATATCAAAGAAAGAAAATAAAATTTCTTTCAACCCGTTCAGAGTAATGATTTCAAAGCCTCTTGTAATTTTTATACTCCCCCGGATACCAGCCAGTCAACTCACCCATTACTCTCTTAAATTTATCTTTGAAAGAGGAGTACTTTAATGAAAGATCGGGATTAAAAGTCCAGTTTTGATTTGCGATTCTTTCTGCCATAACCTGAGGATGAGTTTCTGTAAATTTTCGTATGGGTTCTAGCATACTGTCATACTCGTATTTATTCGAATGACTAAAATTCCGACTAATCCAATTGTCTCCATGATAAAACCGGGCTTTCGATTTTTCTTTTCCCTGTAAAGCTTCTGGCTCCCGAGCCCATCCGTAGTGAAAGATATGGGCATCAATTAGTTTTACCTTTAATTTTTCATTTGGTTTTTTTCGGAACCCCTGCGCGTCTTTATAAGAAAAGATATTTTTGTTGTTTCTGATAACACGAATTTCTCTGCGGTACCAGGAATATTTTAGTCCGACATATTGATAGGATCCAAAAAAATGAGTGTAATTGAATAGCAACCCATCAACAGTTGGATTGCTGAGAAAATCTTGCATTCCTTTTTCAATTGCGGGCAAATATTTCTCATGCACCACCTCATCTCCTTGAATATAAAAGGCCCAGTCATATTCAGAGGTAATAGCCTGAAATGCTTTATCTGTTTCCGATGCAAGTACCTTACCTCCGTCCCGCAGGGTTTCATCCCAAACGGTTTCAACTACCCTCACTTTTGGGTCAATTGCTTTTACGCGCGCAAGGGTATCATCTTCGGAATTCCCAACCGCCACAATAAATTCATCGCATATTGGAAGAATTGACCGTATAGCTTCTTCAAACGGGTAATCAAACTTTACTCCATTGCGAACAAATGAAAAACCACAGACTTTCATAAAAATCTATTTTCTGCTTTACGTTAAGAGAGCTTCTAACTGGCTAAGTTATAACAATTTTATACTTGGAATGCATTTGTATGGTTGAGTAAACTTGGGAATTGCTGAGCAGGGCTTTGTACAGAACCACAAAAGGAAGTTCATTTTCATAAGAAAGTTAATGGAAAGAGCCTTCTGAAAAAACCATAACTAAACCATCAAATACATTATTTTTACAAATAGAAATGGAAGAGCCATCTTCAACTTAAATTTTACATGAAAGTAAAAAGAAAGTATACTGTAATATTCAGGGCTTGCGATAGCGTTAACTCGTTTAACAAAAGTCCAAGGCCATTTGAGTTGCCAAAATTACAACTCATAAAAATATGTTTTCTAAGTTTAATTGACTCGCTGAAGGGATTTGATTATCGGGTAATAATTCTTGGAGACAAGCTTTCGAATGAGATGATAGACTTCTTTAATTCTTTTGAAGTTGAAATGCATTTAGGTATCTATGGAAATGACGCCTCTATTAGGGAGTCACTTAAAATTGCTGATACAATAAAGCAAGATGAGTGGATTTACTTTTGTGAAGATGATTATTTGCATGTGCCGAATTCATTTTCAGTAATTGATAATTTTTTAAATGAACGAAATGAGCTGTTTAAACAACAGATAAAACCCTATAATTTATCTAGCATGGTAAATTTGCCAGCAAAAGATTTGTTTATTTTCCCTCCTGATTACCCTGATCGATATTTTCCAAAGTATAGAAGACATTCTTTAATTGTGCAATCAAGTGATTGCCACTGGCGGCAGATCACAAACATCACATTTACTTTTTTGGCTAAAGCATCTACAATAAAAAAACATCTTGCATTGTTGAAAAAAGCTTCGCAAAAAGCTAACGATAGCTTGTTGAGCCGAAAGCTTTTTGGACATTTTGGATTTATGGCAAGTTCAATTTGCTTTTCACCAATGCCTGGGTTATCAACACACATGCATATAAACTCTATGACTTCTTTAAGAGACTGGAAAAAAATCACGGAAGAGTATTTAGACAGAATTTAAATTGGCTGCTCAGATTTCAAGTATGGGATTGTTACAATTTTTTAAAATGCCTCACGTAATCAGAAGGCATGTTATTAG
>JAYTMI010000912.1:0-2423 GCA_043728625.1 Saprospiraceae bacterium
TGCGGCTTCTTAAAATCGGTTAAGACACCAATTTCACTAATTACACGAATGAATTTGATATTATTAATTTTTATTCGTGTAATTTGTGCAATTCGTGTCCGTCAATAATTTAGACATCAAAAAAAAATGATTCAACGACTGTTAATAAAAAACTACGCCATAATTGAAAAACTCGACATGGGGTTTGCAAAAGGTTTGACCATCATTACAGGTGAAACGGGCGCAGGTAAGTCCATTTTACTTGGTGCATTGGGTATGATTTTGGGCAATCGAGCCGATACAAAGGTACTGTACAATGCTTCCGAAAAATGTATCATCGAAGGCTATTTTGATATTTCAGCCTACGATTTACAAGGCTTTTTTGATGAAAATGAAATTGATTTCGACCAAAATACCGTTGTGCGTCGTGAACTGTCTCCTTCAGGAAAAACACGTTCTTTCATCAACGATACGCCTGTCAATTTGAACCAATTGCGTGCTTTTTCAGGCAAATTAGTGGATTTACATCAACAATTTGACACTTTGGATATTCACGACGCATCTTTCCAACTGCAAATGATTGATGCTTTGGCGAACAACAAAGCCCCCCTCAGTATTTACCGTGAAAAGTATCGTTTGTTCCAAAGTGACAAAAAACGTCTGGCGCAGTTGGTTGAAAAGAATGAACGTTCTGCAAGAGAAATAGATTTCTTAAATTTTCAAATTGACGAATTTAATAAAGCAGAACTCATTGTCGGCGAACAAGATACGCTTGAAACCGACCAAGAGCGTTTGCAAAATGCGGAAACCATTAAGCGCAATCTTTCTGCCGCATTTCAAGCGATTAGTGAAGATGAAAATGCCCTCGTCGGACAAATGCGCTCGATTAGCGCGAGCATCAGTCAAGTCAAAAAATACACCCCCTCAGTATCCAAACTCCATGAACGCTTCGAAAGCCTTCTTTTTGAACTCGAAGACATAGGCGGCGAACTTGAAACCATCGCTGAACAAACAGAATACGACCCTGAACGCATCACAGATATTCAAACACGCCTTGATATCATTTATAAATTGCAAAAAAAACATGGTGTAGCTACTGTCGAGCAACTTTTAGCCATTCAAGACGATTTGCAAAATCAACTCAATGCATTCGGCGATTTGTCGGAAGAAATAGAAAATCTGCAAAAAGACCTTGAACAGCAAGAAGAAGTCTTAAAAAAACTGGCGGCTGAATTATCTGCAAAACGTAAATTTGTCATCCCTCAATTTGAGCAAAAAGTAGAAGCCATGCTGCATCAATTGAGTATGGAAAATGCACGACTCAAAGTACAAACACTTGATTTAGATGCACTTACACCAACCGGAGCAGATGACATTCAATTCCTTTTTGCTGCCAACAGAGGTTCGCGCATGATGCCCATTAAAGATGTGGCATCGGGCGGTGAGTTAAGCCGCTTGGCACTGTGTACCAAGTCACTTGTTGCTTCGGCGATACCTTTACCGACCTTGATTTTTGATGAAATTGACTCAGGTGTCTCAGGTGATGTGGCTTTGAAAATGGGTAATATTTTACAGCAATTGGCATCGCACCATCAAGTTGTTGTCATAACACATTCGCCACAAGTCGCCGCTAAAGCGGAAAAGCATTACTTTGTTTATAAAACGCATAGAGAAGACCGCACTTTGACGGATATACGCCCCCTCAGTAAAGACGAGCGCATCAAGGCGATTGCAGTTATGTTGAGCCAAAATCCGCCGTCAACATCGGCTATGGCAAATGCGAAGGAATTATTGACGGCTGTTTGATTATTCATTTTTAAGAACAATAAAATGTGGATTCGCCATTTCGACCCCCTCAGTATCAAACCGTTTTTTAATGCTTTCAAGCAAATCTGCTTGCATTTCAGTGACATTTGCATTGTTATTTGCCCAAGCAGCCCCCCTGAGTACCATAGCAAAATCGGTAAAGCGAATGAGCCGAACCTCGACTAAGGGCTTACCTTGTACTTTTGCAGCTTCATTTCGTGGGTCAATATAATAAGGATGCTTTTCTATTTCTTCATAAATGATGCGTTTTGCTTTGTCAATATCGGTATTCATACTGACCCCAAACTCTACATATTTACAGATTTTACCATCGTTATGATCTGAATTGACAATCACCTCGGTTGCAATAACAGAATTAGGAATGATAATCCGCCTATTGTCAATATCTCTGATAACGGTATGCCTCATCGTAATATCTTCAACAACACCCATATATATATCCTTAACTCTCAATCTATCATTAACTCTAAAAGGTTTAAAAATCACGAGAAAAATGCCTGAAATGATATTACTAAACGCTTGTTGTGAAGCAAAACCAATGGCAACAGCAAAAATACCCGCACCTGCCAACAAAGACCCTGCAACCGACCTAAGCGGTGGATATTCTCTAATCGCCA
>JAYTMI010000913.1:0-14549 GCA_043728625.1 Saprospiraceae bacterium
CATTTTTTAGGTTACGACATGGCTCAAAATGCTGCTCACCAGCTGTATCTCAATATGCTTTTTGACATTATCAAAACGGGTATTGACCAAAAAGCCAAACGCATCGTCTTTGCACGTACTGCCCATGAAATTAAAAGTTCTGTTGGGGCTGTCGCAGAGGAAATGTCGCTGTTTTTGAAACATGAAAACTGCTTTTTCAATTGGATTCTGCCTTATGCTTTGCCTCTTTTAAGTCCACGTGAGCAGTGGACACCGCGACAGCCGTTTAAGTGAATTTAGGATTGTCCTACATCGGAAAAATCATCGTAAATTCCTTAATCGGAATCTGCTTCAAACGTCCATTGATTTTTATACTCAAATTGCCTTCACCTCCAATACTTGGTTTTGCAACAGTCATTTCTTTATCTTTTTCAACACGTAGATAAACTGTTTCCCCTTTTTTGAAGCGTTTTTTTATTGAACCATCTTCAAATTTAGGTATTAATTTGACTTGTCCGCCATCAGTTTTAACAGTCAAATTAGAGATTTCGAGTGTACAATCTCCCATGATTGTCATTGTGAGGCTGTAATAATCTTTACCTTCTATGGGTTTATAATTTTCATCTTGTGGAATCATGCCCCGATGACCCGTATTGCCTTTATGGGTATTTGAAAGGCTGATGAGATTGGCTTGTGCTTGACAACTTGATAGGGTTAATGCCATTAAAACAACAAAAAGATGGTGAATTTTCATTTTAAAAATATTAGTTTAAACAGTGTTGAAGTCAGTTTATGTGAGAAATAAGCGATAACAATGATTCATAAACGCTTTTAGCAAAGATAAATTTTAATGTCAAGACCCCTCAGTAAAAAACAGTATTCGTTTTTCTTTTTCAAAAAAAGCATGTATTTTTGTCAAAACAATTAACAAACAAGCAATACTATGCAGATAGCAAACCCAATCTATACCGATTGAAAAACATCAAATTACCTGTTCTAAAAGTTGAAAGAACGTATATGAACGCTGTTACTCGTAGAAAACTAAGAAACCCAATCAAAGAAAATTTTGTTGAACAATTATCACATGATATGTATGTGATCCAAATTCCAAGATTAAAAAAAATGGCTGCACAAACAGAATTAGAAAAAATGTTAGACGTTTTCAGTCAAAACAAATACAAAACAACGGATAGTCATGTTTTGGAATATACGGGTGATATGAGTGACCCGCGTGTAGAGCGTATCATAAAATATCTAAATCGGGCTATGTCTGACGATGAAATACGCCGTGCGATGGATGCAGAAGATGAAGTTGATGGTTTGATTACACAATTAGAAGATGATTTAGAGCAAGAGCGTCAAGCTAAAGAACAAGCCCTTCGAGCTAAGGAAGAAGAGCGTCAAGCTAAGGAAGAAGAGCGTCAAGCTAAAGAACAAGCTCTTATGGAAAATGAAATTTTGAGAAAGCAAATCGAAACTTTGCTGAAAAATGGCAAAAAGGATTAAAGATATACCCCTCAGTAAAAAACGGGTATCGCACCAAAAACGATAACCGTTTTTCAACATAGAAAAATGCCCAAAATAAGCAAATTACTCATTTTAGGCATTTTTTTAAAAATATTCACCATTTAGATATTCACCATTCACCATTACGACGCTTTCCAGGAATCCTTCAAAGTCACCGTCCGATTGAAAACCAATTTCTCCTCCGTCGAATCTTTATCAACTGCAAAATACCCATGACGCAGGAACTGTACGCGGTCATTCACAGCCAAATCCTTTACCGAAGGTTCGACATAAATCGTCTCCAAAACAGTCAATGAATTGGGATTGATGTATTCCAAAAATGACTTCTCTTTATCGCCATCAGGATTTTCAACACTAAACAAACGGTCATAAATTCGACATTCTGCCGTCACCGCCGTTGCCGCATTAACCCAATGTCCAACGCCTTTGATTTTGATACCCGATTGGTCATTGCCACTTCTCGATTCTGGAATATAGACGCAGTGAATCGCTTCAATGCCCCCATCCCTATTTTTGACCGTCGAGACGTGTTGAATGATATAAGCACCTTTCAAACGTAAATAGCCATTTGGTGTCAATCTAAAATACTTTTTAGGCGGTTCTTCCATGAAATCTTCTTGTTCTATCCAAATTTCTTTACCAAAAGGCACGAGGCGTTTGCCGCTGTCTTCGTCTTCGGGATTGTTTTCAATTTCGACATAATCAATTTTACCCTCTTCCCAATTGTCAATAATGACTTTCAAAGGGTTCAAAACAGCCATCACCCGTTGCGCTTTTTTGTTCAAATCCTCACGAACAAAAAACTCTAACAAACCGACATCAATCATATTGTCGCGCTTTGCAATGCCAATACGATTTGCAAATTCGCGCAAACTCGCAGGCGTATAACCCCGACGACGCAAGCCCGAAATCGTCGGCATACGTGGGTCATCCCAACCATTGACCACCCCCTCAGTAACCAATTGCAAAAGTTTCCTTTTTGACATAATCGTATAAGTCAAATTCAAACGAGCAAACTCAATTTGACGTGAAGGAAACAAGTCCAAATTCTTAATCGTCCAATCATAAAAAGGGCGATGCACCTCAAACTCCAAAGTACAAATCGAGTGCGTTATATTTTCAATCGCATCAGAAATCGGATGTGCATAGTCATACATCGGATAAATGCACCACTCATCGCCTGTTTGGTGATGATGCGCATGTTTGATGCGATAAATAACAGGGTCACGCAACAGCATATTTGGCGAAGCCATATCAATTTTTGCCCTTAAAACACATGTTCCGTCAGGCAAAACACCACTTTTCATTTGTTCAAATAAAGCCACATTTTCCGCCACTGAACGGTCTCGATAAGGTGAATCTTTTCCCGCTTGCGTAGGCGTACCTTTCAAAGTTGCCATTTCTTCCGCCGTCGAATGGTCAATATATGCCAAACCTTTTTTGATTAATTTGACGGTCAATTCATAAATCGTTTGGAAATAATCAGACGCATAACGCTCCTCTGACCATGTCATTGGCATACCTTCAATCAACCACTTTACGTCCTCACGTATCGAATCCACATATTCAATATCCTCTTTTGTCGGATTGGTATCGTCAAAACGCAAATTGGTTTTGCCATGATATTTCAAAGCCAAACCAAAGTTCAAACAAATTGATTTGGCATGACCAATGTGCAAATAGCCATTGGGTTCGGGCGGAAAACGGGTTGTAATATGCTTGTGTTTCCCCAATTCGAGGTCATTCTCGATGATTTCTTCAATAAAATTGAGCGATTTCTCTACTACTTCTGCCATTTTTATGTTAAGGTTTAATTAAAAACACTGGTACTTAATTCATTAAAAGCGATGTCAAGCACTCTAAGTTTTTCAAAATCTACGTTAATCGGTAAATACCAAATATTGTTTTTGTCTTTATGGAAAGATGTATATTTTTTAAACTTATCTTCAACGGCATCAATATTATACGTAATGATTTTAGTTTGTGCTGAATTATTTCCAATCAAATCTTTCCTTTCTTTTGAACATTTTTGATAGAAAAATGAAGGCGCAACGTTAAATGCTTCTCCAATAAGTTTTTCATTACCCTTAGTTGCTTCAATATCAATTCCACTTTTGTTTCCTAATTTAATGGTAAATTCATCAAATGTGAATGGTAAAACTTCATTTGGATAAAGTAATATCTCTAATGCTCCCCAGATAACAAGGTCACTCATAATACGGTTTGCTGCTTCAAAAGCAGTAACATTTGGATAAGGACCTTTTTCTACTTGTTTTCTTTTAACTGAATAGAAAAAGTCATAATTGTCTTTATACTCCAATTGGAGTTTCATCTCTAAAACAGAATCTAAATAATTTGCATATTCATTTTCAAAATTAGATTTAGAGATAATTAGAGGTATATCCTTTGCCTTAACTTGTAATTCTTTCAAAATCCTGTTTTTTATAAGGTAAAATATAAGAAATACTGAGGGGGTCATTTTTCCCCAAAAGGAAACGAAATTGAATTGCCTTCTAAAAGTTCGGCGTTATATTTTTTTGAAAACATGAGTCTTGTATCTTGTTTTCTTGTTGAAGCAACAGGTGTATTTTTTGCAAAAGACAAAGCCATTATTGCCAACAACTGATGTTTCTTAAAATCTAATTTCGCTATACTCAAATTCAGTATTTCAGATAGTTGTTCAACGGCTTTATTTTTAGCGTCACTACGATTCTTATATCTACTTCGCTTTATTTCAACAAAAGCAAACGTCTCATCATCACAAACCGCAAAATCACAACGTTTACCATCTTTACTTGAAAAAGTACAATCGTCAATAGCCCAAAAAACAATTTCCTTTTCTGTCGGATTATTAACTTCAAAATCAGCTCCTTCTTGCGCTACAATAATACATTTCCCGCCTCTATCAGCTTCTGGTTCTGAAATACCAAACGCAATTTCTGAAACAGTTTGTAAACAACCATTGGTTACGACGATTGGAAAATGCGTTTCAATCTGATTTCTCATACAGCCGCACCTTTATAAATGTCCATCAAATTGTCAAACGCATCCATTATATCGTCCGAAGCATCGTCTAATTCATTAACTGAAATCAAACCTGTTTCGGGATTGATAATGGATTTTATAAATTGACCGTTTTCATTTCGACCCACATAATAAGCACTGAATTTGTCAATATCTAACCAAGCATTTTGATCAATACTTTCTGCAATTGCTTGATTTTCAACGCCATGTGATTTGACTGAAATCTGTTTTGCAAACAATAAATTATTCAAAACAGTCAAAATATAGGGGCTGTGCGTTGTGATAATCATTTCATTCCCTTCTTTCGCATTGAAAAATTGCGCGATGTATTCAACAACTTGTGCCTGTGTTTTTGGATATAAATGTGCCTCGGGTTCTTCAATGACGACATACGTTTGAGTGTCTTCTAAAACCAAAGAAAGTAAAGTCAATAATATCCAAATCACTTCTTGCTGCCCCGACGATGCTTTATCTAAACTTACAGGCTTTGAAAAACGTTTATCCATCAATTGTTCACCCGAACTGCCATTTTGATAATCAGCTTTTAAGATTGTTTTGATTTTATCGCGTAATTGTTTGGCTTTAAGGTTTACTTTTCCTGTTTTCAATTCAAATTCGTCAATAACTTCATCAAGGCTTTTACCAAAAAAGTAATTGCGTTTGAAAAAATCAATATCGTCTAAAAAGGATTTTACGAAAAAATCTACTTGATTGTCTTCGATTCGTTTGTCAATTTCTGCAATAAATTTACTTTGTGAAGCAGGCAAAATTGAGGTAATTAGGCTTCGGCTTGCTGGAATGAAAAAAGGTTTATGTTTAAATATTGTTAAAAGATTTCTGATGTGCTTTCCAGTATCTTCAATCCCATCCATCCATTTATCCAAAGAATCAGTTTCTTCTAATAAATCTTTTGTCATTCTTTTATAGAGCGACAATGTACTTTTTACAAATTCTGAAGTATAAGGATTTTTAGAAAAAACAATACTAACTGAAATTTTATTATCAGGTTTTAAGGTAACTGAAAAATTAGTCGAAATATATGTGATTTCAAAATTTTCATTTTTGGTAGAGCCAAAATAGTCATGAAACTTTAATTTCATTTCAGAAATAGAAAGTTTTTCCCATTCTTCTTTAATTATTTCAAAGTCATTATCTTCAAATTGAAGTGTTTTATTTTTATAAAGATTCTCCCAAATACTAGGGAATATTGCTTTCATCATACTTTCAGTCATAGTTTCAAAAAAATACACCAACTTACTAATCGTACTTTTCCCACTCGCTTGCTCGCCAATAATGACGGTAAACGGCTTTATTTCTATTTCAGCATAATCAATTGCGCGGAAATTCTTAATGATTATTTTAGCCATGATTTTTTAGTTTTTATTCAAAAATAAAGCAAAATACTGAGGGGGTCAAAACCGTTTCTCTACCTCAAACACAATCGGCTGATTCACCAACTCATATTGCAAATTCAAAACCGACGCATTAATATATGTTGTCAAACCTTCTGTCATTTCGCCATACGCTTCATGAATATGTCCACAAATATGAAACTGTGGACGCACACGCCGAATCGCCGTCAATAAATCCATACAACCCGCATTAAAACCGCTTTGAGTTCTGTCCAAACGCATGTAAACGGGTCCATGTGTCATCAAAACGTCGGTATCGTTTGGTATCAAATCCCAATGTTTACAAATATCGGAACCGCGTTTGCGATTAAAAGCCCAATCATAAAACCAAGGTTGTATCGGTGAACCCCAAATTTTGATACCTTCAATATCCACACCACTATCATTCAAATATATCACATTGTCGGGTATCATTTTGGCAATGGTTTCAGGATTTGTATTTTCAAAAAAGAAATCGTGATTACCCGCTATGAAGACCTTGTACTGATGTGGTTGCGCCGAAAACCAGTCCAAAAAGTGATAAACTTGTGCTTCAGTGCCTTTGCCTGTTACATCACCCGCATGAATCAAAACATCGCCTTCGGGCAAGTGCAAGGGGTGCTTATTATGTGTATCAGATATGGCTACAAACTTCATTTTTTACTGAGGGGATGTTTTTACCTTTATTCAACTCATATTGTTTTTCGCTTCCGCAATATTGTTTTAACTACATCCGTTCAGGCATTTCAATGCCCAACAAATCCATGCCTTGTTTCAACGTATGTGCAACAATTTTTGCCAATTTCAAACGGAAAATTTTTTCAACATCATTCGCTTTCAAAACGGGTACATCGTGCCAAAATTTGCTGAAACCTTTGGCAATTTCGTATAAATAGTTCGCCAATACTGAGGGGTCATATTGTGCCGCTGCTTCTTCAATAATTCGTGGAAAATCGTATAGACTAATAGCTAAACTCTTTTCTGTCTCGTGAAGTTCCGTTGGTAATTCATCAATCGAAAAATCAACACCTGCATTCGCTGCCATTGCCTCAACTGATTTAGCACGGACATACGCATACTGAATATATGGACCTGTATGTCCTTGTAAATCAACGGATTCCTTCGGGTCAAAGACCATTCTTTTTTTGGGATTGACCTTGACGATGTGGTATTTTAAGGCAGCCAAGCCGATTTTACGAATAATATCTGCCCGTTCTTCTTGTGAAAAATTATCAAGCGTATTGCTTTCTGATGCGGCATTTTTAGCTTCTGAAATGACTTCTTCAATCAAATCATCGGCATCAACGACCGTGCCTTCTCTTGATTTCATTTTGCCCGAAGGCAATTCGACCATGCCGTAACTCAAATGGAATAAGCCATTGGCATACGGTTCATCTAATTTTTTCAAGATTTCAAACAGCACTTGAAAGTGATAATTCTGTTCATCAGCAACGACATAACCGACTTTTCGCGCATGAAATTCGTTTTCCCGCAGCCTTGCCATCGCAATGTCTTGCGTAATATAAACCGAAGTGCCGTCAGAACGCAAGACTAATTTATGGTCTAATTTCACATCTGACAAGTCAATCCAAACCGATGAATCGGGTTTTTGATAAAACACCCCCCTCAGTAATCCGTCTTCAATAATGTCCCGACCGAGCGCATATTGGTCAGATTCGTAGTAGATTTTATCAAAATGAACGCCTAATTTGGTATATGTTTCATCGAATCCTTCATAAACCCAATCATTCATCTTTGCCCAAAGTTTCCTCGTTTCGGCATCGCCAGCTTCCCATTTCAAGAGCAAGTTTCTTGCTTTTTTTCCTAACTTAGAATATTTATTAAAATATTCATTTTTATATGGATCAAAGAACTCTTTATGTCGGTTTTTTATGGGAGCTTGATCATCATAATCACATCCAAGAACACCCACATCTTTTTTGAGAGGGTTATTTTTCAAAAAACTCAAATAATGCCATTTAATTTCTTTAAAATAAGGAACATCGGTATTAGGATGATCACCCATTTTTTTTCTGAATTTTTCTTGAATTTTTAAGTATTCTTTTTTAAATTTCTTTTCAAATTTTACATAGTAATCCCCAACAAAATGGTCGCCTTTTATGCCCGATACTGAGGGGGTATCGCCTTTGCCCCAAAGTTGCCACGCGAGCATAGATTTACAAATCGCAATACCTCTGTCATTCACAACTTTAGTCCGCACGACATCATAGCCTGCTGCTTCCAAAATTTTTGAACAAGACCAACCCAAAAGAATGTTCCGAATATGCCCCAAATGCAAAGGCTTATTTGTGTTTGGCGATGAATATTCAATCATCACCCTTGTATTCTTTGAAGGAGATTGACCAAAATGTTCATTTTTAACCGTTTCTGCAACAAAATTTGTCCAAAAATCAGTCGCAATAGACAAGTTTAAAAAGCCTTGAATGACATTAAATTTCGCAATGGTTGGTAGCTTTTCTGTCAAATACGCACCCAATTCTTGTCCAATAACAGGTGGTGCTTTACGGACAGTTTTGGCAAAATTGAAGACGGTAACGGTATAGTCACCTTCAAATTCTTTACGCGTGCTGCTACAAATCACTTCATTTGCAGCGATTTCGACATTATAAAGTTCAGATACCGCTTGTTTTACGGCATTTTGGATAATAGAAACGATAGACATACGAGTTTTGAGTTTTGGGTTTTGGGTTTTGAGTTATACGTTTTCAACTCAAAACGCATAACTTAAAACTCAAAACCCTATTTTGAGCCGCAAAAGTAAAAGATTTGCTTTAATAGTTGATAGATTATAGTGGATAGTTGATAGTTAAAACTATCCATTATCAACTATCCACTATCAACTACTCAATTCCTGTTGCAATGCTTTGGGTAGCGACTGCGCGATGAGGTCATAACTGTGGTCAACCAATTCTTTAATCAATTTATCATCCAAACCACGTTCTGTATAAACCGTGTTCCAATGTTTTTTATTCATGTGATAGCCCGGAATGATATGGTCGGGGTGTTTTTCACGTAATTCTATGGCAAAATCGGGGTCGCATTTGAGGTTTATGCGACATTCCACGATGTCAAGACTTGTCAAACCAAAAATCTTACCCATCACACGAAACACAAGCGTATCAGGTCCAAAGGGCGTATCTTCCGTCGCCGCTATTTTAGAAAGGCAATAAAGTCGTAAGGCTTCGATATTCATAATAGTTTGGATTTAAGTAAGGCGATAACATTGTTTTATCAACGATAATTTACTGTTTCTCAACCTTTTCTTTGGCATCTAAAATAGCATCTTTAATCGCTCCACGTGTACCCATCAGTACATCTCCTTTTGTGTTACAGATAATGGTATCAGGCAATTTACCATGTATTTTTTTGATGATTGTAAGAGAATCAACAAGTTTTGACTCTAAATTTTCAAAGCTGACGACTTCTGTACCCATTGTGATTTTACCCGTGGAATCAACAACGATGACCAATGAATCTGTGGGCATGTTTTGGGGCATACTTCGGGTAGTAGTTGTGTCTGTTTGAACACCCGTATTTTCCGTAGATTTAGGTGCTTCTGTACAAGCAAATAGACTCATAACTGCAAGAAATGTGATAACTTTTTTCATTTTAATATTTTTAAGTTCTTCAATAGATTCTCATCGCGTCACACTGATATCGCCTCGATAACGCTGCATTGAGCCGTCTTTTTGTTCTAATTCAACATAAAAAGCATAGACATCATTGGGTACAGGCTTTCCGTTGACCATTCCGTCCCAACCTAATTTATCATCATTGGGTTCAAAATTAGTGCGTGTAAACATCAAGACTCCCCAACGATTATAAACAGATAATACGAGCACTTGTTTAATACAAGGAGCTGTATAGACCGTAAAGTAGTCATTTCGTCCATCATCATTGGGGCTAAAAGCGTTGGGGATATATACGCCCACACAGGTTTTGACATTCACAATAATATCATCAGAACGGATACAACCGTTGACCGTATCACGTGCTTCAATCTCATACACAGTCGTCGTTTTGGGCGAAACGATGGGGTTTAAACAGGATTTACACGGCACTGAGGCGGATGGTCGCCATGACAAAACAACATCTTTGGTTGAAGATACTGAGGGGGTCAATTTGACGCTGTCTCCCCGTTCAATCGTTACATCGTTGCCAAAACTAACCTTCAAATCAGCCGTTGTAACATTCAAAGTGATATAGGCTTCACATGTAGTATTTGTCGCAGGTATCGTATCGCGATAAATACCTGCTTGTGTGATGATTCGACCATTAATTTTTAAGGTATCGCCAGTGCACAGCGTAATGTTTCGTGTTTCGGAAGTAGGTGCTTGGGTTCGGGCTGTTATGACAAGTACGCTGTCGCAAAGTGGTAAGTTGCGGCGAATCGTGTCTCGATAATTGCCCCCTTTTGTATAGGCTTTTCCATTGATAATCACGCCTTTGCCTTCACAAAAGAAAGTATCAATGGCTCGGCTCGGCAAAGTATTACATTGAGCTAAAAGGTCATTTTTGAGCCAAAAACACAGGCTAAGAACCGTTATAGCTTGAAAAATTTTCATGTTTTATTTTTTATTAATAATAGAACAGAGATTGGTAGAATGTAGCACTAAGATAGAAACTTTTCAAAGAAAACGACTTAATTTACCATTTTGGTCGCTTTTGAAAACACTATTCTTTCACACTTCAAATAGGTTGACCTTTGACGTTAATGACCAAACGAATGGTTTATACTGAGGGGTGTTAAATTTATATTCAACATTCTCTATCATTCATACGGAGCATTTATTAACAACGTTGTAAATTGTGTTTCATTTTATTAAACAAAAATCCATATTCAATGAAGTCTGCATGTATTTCTGCTATTCTGCTCTTAGTTTTTAGCTGCACACCGCCTGCACCTAAAACAGATGCAACAACGGCTAACGCCGCCGTTCCAACACAAGATTCCCTAACTGCTGTCAAGCAAGATGTCAGATGCCAAGAAAAGGGCAAATTGATAGAGAAATTTGAGCAAAACAACGCCCTTTTTGAGCGTTTGAGCAATGAACAAAAAGAATTAGAATGGTTGAAAATTACCACTAAAGACGGTAAATGCACCATTTTGGACGACATTAAGACTGCCAATCACTATTCTGTTACATTTGAAGATTGGGACAAAGATGGTTTCAAAGACCGCATTGACAATTGGAAATGGGATTACAGCGTCAGTCTGTTTGACAAATCAAAAAACGATTTTTCGAGGCATATCAACGGACGTTTTTGTGGCGACCAATGGGATTTTGATAAATCTAAGAACCTTAAATTTCAGTTTTTGGAAAACAAAATGGGTGGTATTTATGAGTTGTATCAATTGAATGGTGCAGAGAAAACTGTATTTTCTGAAATTTCTATCTTAAATTATGACACTGATGGTAGTGATGGGGGAAAGGTTGAAATTAGAAAAAACATTGTCAGAAATGGCGATGACATTAAATTTGATACTTTAACAATGGATGCCAAACTGTTTACCGATACACGACCAAAAGAGAACGAAGAATATGAGGCTCAATTAGCCCGCACTAAAAAAGCTATTGAAAGTTATTGGCGTAAGAATTTGTCTTTGTTTTTGAAGAAATAGTACAAATTTAAGTTATTACCCCCCTCAGTATTTTGACCATTTTAACGACTTAAAATAACGATGTTTAAAGATAAAGAAGTTCGTTGGGGCATCATCGGCGTTGGCGATGTCTGTGAAGTGAAAAGTGCACCCGCCATGAACCTCATTGAAGGCTCAAAATTGGTTGCCGTGATGCGCAGAGATGGACAAAAAGCGCAGAATTACGCCCAAAGACATGGTATTCCAAAATGGTATGACGATGCTGATGCTTTGATAAATGACCCAGATGTCAATGCCATTTACATTGCGACACCGCCAGGCGCACATGAGATTTTTACCTTAAAAGCAGCCCAAGCTCAGAAGCCCGTTTATGTTGAAAAGCCGATGGCACGTACACATAATGAATGTTTATCAATGATAAAGGCTTGCGAAACAGCGAATGTGCCTTTGTTTACAGCCTATTATAGACGTATGTTGCCTAATCTCCTAAAAGTAAAATCACTGTTAGAAGAAAGCATTATTGGCGATGTTCGATATGTGAATATTGTCATTAATAAAACGCTACTACCTGATATTGTGGCTAACAATGGACAGAATGACAATTGGCGTGTCAATCCAGACATTGCAGGTGGCGGCTATTTTTTTGACCTCGCTTCGCATCAATTAGACATCATGGATTTTCTTTTTGGACCTATCAAAGACGCACAGGGTTTTAAGCACAATCAAGCGCATTTATATCCTGCCGAAGATATTGTCATGGGTTCTTTTTATTTTGACAGTGGTATTATCGGCAGTGGCAATTGGTGTTTTACAACGTCAACAGTTTCAGAAATTGATAAAACAACGATTGTGGGCAGTAAAGGACAGATTTCTTTTCCTTTTTTTGGAGACAATACAGTTACATTAGAATTAGAAGGACAAAAGAAGGAAGTGATGACGTTTGAGATGCCTAAACACATACAACAACTCCTTATTCAAACGATTGTAGATGAGCTTTTAGGTCATGGAAAATGTCCAAGTACGGGTGTTTCTGGGGCGCGAACAAATAGAGTCATGTCGCTTTTTAACGAAATTGGGCGTTAGTTATTGGTTATTGGGGATTAGTTATTGGTCGCAACCAATCCCCAATAACCAATAACTAATATCCAATTAATTCAGCAATTCATAAATCCCTGCAATACCTTGTCCGCCGCCAACACACGCTGTTACCATGCCGTATTTATTACCACGCCGACGCATTTCGTTGAACAACTGAACAGACAATTTCGCACCTGTGCAACCAAGTGGATGACCGAGGGCAATCGCACCGCCATTGACGTTTACGATGTCAGGATTCAAGCCACCTTCTTGCATAACGGCTAAGGCTTGGGCTGCAAAGGCTTCGTTTAACTCAATTAAATCAATGTCTTTGAGTTTCAAACCCGCTCTTGACAAAGCTTTTGGAATGGCGGCACAAGGTCCCATGCCCATGATAATCGGCTCAACACCGCCGACAGAACAACTCGCCATACGTGCAATCGGTTTCAAACCTAATTTTTTGACCAATGTGCTGGACATCACCAACACAAAAGCCGCACCGTCAGAGGTTTGAGATGAATTACCCGCCGTCACAACGCCACCGTTGGCAAAGGCTGGACGGAGTTTAGCCAACCCCTCAGTAGTTGTATCTCTTCGCACACCTTCGTCAGTGTCAACAGTGAATTTTTTAGTTTGGCGTTTGTCATTGGCAACAAAAACCTCTTCCACTTCAACGGAAACAATTTCACTTTTAAACAAACCACCATCAATTGCTGCGGCTGCTTTGGCATGAGAACGAGCCGAATATGCGTCCGCCATTTCACGACTGATGCCGAATTTTTTAGCCACCGCTTCGGCTGTCAAACCCATGCCCACGACATAATCGGGCGTATCCATTGCCACATGATACGACGGCGCGAGTTTATAACCCGTCATCGGTATCATGGACATACTTTCTGTACCACCCGCAATGTAACATTCACCCATATTTGCCTTGATTTTGGCAACAGCAATCGAAATCGCTTCCAAACCCGAAGCGCAATAACGATTGATGACAAACCCAGGCGTTTCCTTGCCCAAAGCCCGTAATGATATTTGACGACCGACTTGTAAACCTTGTTCACCTTCAGGATTCGCACAACCGACAATGACATCATCTACCAACAAAGGGTCAACTTCTGGCATAGAAGCCATGAGTTGTTTGATGATATCAACCGCTAAATCGTCTGACCGATAATTTCTAAAACCGCCACGACCTGCCTTTCCGACCGCTGACCTAAATCCTGCTACTATATAAGCATCTTCCATTTCTTAAGATTTTATTTATTAGATATTTAAGTTTAAATAATTGACTATCAATTATTTAGTTGTTATTATTGCGATTAACAGCCCTTTAAATAATGGCTTTTTTGTCATTTTGAGCGTAGCGAAAAAATCTGTATTTTTCTTTAGATTAGACAAAATTCAAAACATTTTTACAAGTCCAGATTCCTTCGCTGCGCTCGGAATGACAAAAGAAACGTCAATAAGAGATTTATACTGAGGGGTCACATTTTGGGTTTTGCAGCATCATTCCACCACTCTTCATTTTCCCAAAAATTATCCCAACCTAAATTATGATATTTTTTATTGATTTCAACCTCACGTTCGCCCATGCTGAAATCTTTTAAAATATCATTTGCAAACCGGAACAAATCGGCGGCAAAAATGACAGGTTTTTTCATGTCAGGTTTTGTGTAACTTGTCCAAGTACCGTCAAAACGATAACCCGCACCGCCACTTGGTAAACCGACGGATGAATAAAACCACAAATTAGGACGAGCATCTTCACCTATCGAAAATTCCATCTTCATATTACCTTGAAACAAACCACTGTACGGACTTGTTTTGTCGGCTTCTGCAAATTCAAACGTGCCTTCTGTGGCGTACATGGTTTGAACATCCATGTTTTGCATATCTTCTTGATTCACATTGGGGTCTGTGAATGT
>JAYTMI010000914.1:0-4972 GCA_043728625.1 Saprospiraceae bacterium
GTATTTGCCTTTGGCGGTGGTAAAAAGGCTGTTTCTTTCAGTTTTTTCTTACTTTGACTGTAAAAAAATGGGTGTAAAATACCGCGTACTAAAATTTCATTAGTATCAATCACTAAAGGGACTTCTTTACGAGGCTTACGAAATAAGGCATTTTTAAGCCTGTAAAAATAATTCAATAGCTTTTTGTAATTCATTAGGAAGTTTTGTTCTGTCAAATTCAACGCCTTCTAATTCGACTTGTTGATTGTTTACAAACTCTGAAAAGAAACCAATTTTCGATTCGCCAAATTCAACAGATAAACGATTGCTACCTCGGTAAAAATCCATAACAATAGTACCATAGGGCGTAGGAGTAATGTCTTGTTCATTCAAATATTGTAATACAATTAAATTCAAACCCGATAAAAAAGTATTTGCCTGATTAATAGTCTTTTTATTAGGTGGTATTGCACCGTAGCCATCCCAATTATTTTTCAGTTTGCCTATCTTAAAAATTCGGCTTTTTAATCTTTCAGCGATAGAACTTCCAACTGTTGGCGATAATCTTAAGTTTAATTTCAAGGTAATTCCTATTCCTTTTGAAAGCGTATTGCCTCCGAATTGACTATGGGAATAATCACGAATTTGGCGAATATCTTGCGGCGTATAAGTGTGATTAACTTGCGGAGCGTCAGTTGTAATCATCTTTAAAATTATTTTATTATGTTGGTAATTTAATGAGCGATTGAACGTCAACCCTTAATAGATCGATTAAGGTTTTTTTATTAAAACTATGTGTCTTTTCAAGATAATCGTTTATGTTTTCATTACAAAAAACAGCTAAAGTTTGTGGATTTTCAAGTGAAGATGCAATTGTATGTGTAATAACAATAGTTGGGTTTGGGAGCGTCTTTTGTATGT
Source organism: Saprospiraceae bacterium (assembly GCA_043728625.1). GTDB lineage: Bacteria > Bacteroidota > Bacteroidia > Chitinophagales > Saprospiraceae > JAAFJT01. Next base: position 901 of record JAYTMI010000914.1, read on the forward strand.
CAATAGCGAGCCGTTCACTCAAAAACTCTGTAGAATTATCTTCATTTATTAATGCAGCAATATCTATACTTGGATAATGACTCTTAAAAAAATATTCTGACAAATAAGAGGATGTCTCTTCAAATACTGTATTCAATTGCACTGGGAAACCTCCTAGCCATTCAAATTCATCTATATAAGTGAGATTTAATCCTGTTACTAAAATTTCATTTGATAGTAATTCTGAACAAATTTCATGTATTATGCCTAAATAATCTTCCTTGAAGTTTATCCATCTTTTATATGTTAATTCATGAAAGGATAAAAAGCTTTGTTCCTCTAAGTTACGAATTTGAACAGATTGTTTGAGTGCAGATGTATCAAGATCTTTTTTTTGCCATACTAACCCTGCCATTTTTGTATCTTCTGTTTGAATCTCGATCGGGTTTTGGGAGGTAATTGTATATTTTGTAGCACTTAGTCGTTCAGGTTTTTCAAACCCTTTCCTTGAAATTTTTTCCTGTAGTTTTTCCCATGCCGAAAAATCGTCAATTGAGTGAGCAAAGAATAGGGTGAATACTACTTCCTTAATTGAATGCTCTTTATTATATGCTCGTAATTTTTCTTCAATATTCATTTTATATTCGAAGCTGTTTATCACAAAAATAGTTATAAAAATAAACTAAACTAAAAAAATAGTAAATTTCACTCTAATTTTATTATTCTATATACAAAACAATAATTATTTCAAAACCGATTAGCAAACGCCAACAACGCCCCATCTTCCCCCTTCGCCGCCATCAACTGAAACTTATGCTTACCTAAAGCAATCGCAGGAATACCCGCCATATTTGCGATAACACTATAAATATCAGCTAAATACATCGCCACAGGATCGTCTGTTTTTTCACCCACTTTCCACGGCTTTATAGGCGAATTAGGCATCAAAATGAAGTCATATTCAGCAAAAATAGCGTCTAAACGCTCTGAAACAAGGCGACGAACTTTTTGCGCTTTCGCATAATACGCATCATAGTAACCTGCCGACAAAACGAAAGTGCCGAGCATAATGCGCCTTTTCACCTCCTCACTGAACCCCTCAGTACGGCTGTGACGATAGGTCTCTTCGAGCGATTTGACCCCCTCAGTACGATGACCATATCGAACACCATCGAAACGGCTCAAATTTGAAGAAGCCTCTGCGGTTGTTAAAACATAATAGGCAGGCACAACGAAGTCCAAAAGGTCGAAATGAACGGCTTCGACGGTATGCCCTTCTCCTCGGAATTTGTCAATTGCTGCCAAGTTTACAGCGAGAATATCTGCGTCCAAACCTTCGGCATCTAATATGGTATCGAAATATGCCATTCTAACCGTTGGTTTTTCCTTTTCTAAATTTTCAAAATAAGGCTCAACAGGCTGCTGACTGGCTGTTGAATCAAAATCGTCCGCACCAGCCATGATTTCCAAAAGCAATGCGGCATCTTCGACGGATTGAGTGAGCGTACCAATTTGGTCAAACGACGAACCATAAGCCAACAAACCATGACGTGAAATGCGCCCATAAGTTGGTTTAAAGCCAATAACATTACAAAAATCGGCTGGTTGACGCACCGAACCGCCTGTGTCTGAACCCAAAGACACCAAACACGTATCTGCTTGAACAGCCACTGCCGACCCCCCCGACGAACCACCTGGCACAAGCGAAGGGTCGTCATAATTCAAAGTTGCGCCATAAATCGAGTTCGTATTGTCGCTGCCCATCGCAAATTGATCGCAATTTGTACGCCCTATAATTATCGCATCTTCTGCCAAAATGCGCTCAACAGCCGTTGCTGAAAACAGCGATTTGAACCCCCTCAGTATATCGGCTGCTGCGGACACTTCATGCCCCGCATAACAAATGACATCTTTTAAAGAAATGACTGCGCCAAAAAGTCGCCCCGCAGATACAGGGTTTTTGCGGTATTTTTTATCCAATTCAGCTGCCCGATGACGTGCTTCGTCTTCAAAAACCTCAACATAAGCATTCAAATGCTCTGTTTTTTCTATTTGTTGCAAATAGTAGTCTACCAACTGAACGCAGTTCGTTTTGCCGTCCTTGATCTCGTTTTGGATTTGTCGTAGCGTTGTATATTTTGCCATAAAGTGTTGAAAATGAAACACATAGCCACATAGGGCAGATAGATTTTTCTTTTGTCATCCTGAAAGGAACTCAAAAACTATGTGCGCTATATGGCTATGTGTTATTAAAAATGCAAAGTTATTTAAATTACTGCAAAAGCAAAGGGTCAATATTCTGCACACCACGAGCTTTTGCTGTTTGTACATCGGCTTGCATTTGGGCGCGATTGCCTAGAATGCGATGACATTGCGCCCTTTCGACGTAATAAGCACCATTAAAAGGCGTGATTTTTATGGCTTCATCAAAATCAGAAATCGCTTCGGCACAACGGTTTAATGCTCGTTTTATCAAGGCTCGGTCAATCCAAATATTTGGATTATCCTTTTTTATGGCTAAATAACGGTCACAATCGGCTAAAGCGAGGTCAATTTTACCCATTTCACGGTACGTCAAAATGCGATTGACGATGGCGTTGACGTGTTTGGGGTCAATTTCGATTACCCGCGACAAGTCACGTATCGCTTCTTCTTTTTTTCCAATCACACCCAATGCTGCCCCGCGATTGACAAGCGCATTGATATGCGTTGAGTCAAGCGACAAGGCTTTTGATAAATCCATCATAGCCGAATCTAACTTGCCCAATTGCCCATAAGCTGCACCTCGATTTGCCCATGCCTCGACAAGCATGCTGTCCAAACCAAGCGCATTATTATAGTCTGAAAGCCCTTCTAAAGGCTTATTCATATCAAAATATGTCTTGCCGCGACTGTTGTAAGAAGCGGCAGAAGGTTTAAGACTCAAAGACACATTTAAGTCTGCAATCGCTTTGTCGTAGTTTTTCCTATCTCTATAAATCAAAGCACGGTTCTGAAAAGCAGTAGGGATTTTATCATCAAAACCGATGGTGTGCGTCCACAAAGTTTCGCCATCCTTCCAAATTTTAACTTGATTAAAAGTGGTAAAAAACAGTATAAACAAATAACCTACAACACCTAATTTCACTTTCCAATCGACATTTTTCCCCAATTTGCCACTTAACGCTCGCACCTTGTCCTTTGTCTCTTGAAAAAGAACCCCCTCAGTAAAAGATGCTAAAATGATGAAAAAACCGAAATATGGCACATAAGTAAAGCGGTCTGCGAGGTAGCCTTGCCCCGCTTGAACGATTTGAGAAACAAAAATATAATTGACAAAAAAGAAAACCCAACCAAAAACCAATGTTGTCCAACCTTTGCGGTAAGCATACCAAACACCGAAAACAGAAACGATAAAAAACAAGGAAGATGCATAAAAACCCGCATTAACCACCTTCGGGAAAGGGTATAACGGCGACATCACCCACGGATAAATGCACTTACCGAGATAAATGAGATAGGTATAAAAACCGACCGCTATTTTTTCAATAATCGAATAATTAAGCACCGTATCGTCAATCGTTTTATTGCTTTTCAATAAGATAATCGTTGACAAACCCATCGCCAATGAGCCTAAGAAAAAGTGTATTTTTTCTAAAACCAACTTAAAATTCAAAGGTCGCTTGAAGTAATAATCCATTGCCAACATACTGAGGGGTAGCGAAACGGCTTGTACTTTTGAAAATAGCGCAAAGATAAACAGCAAAAATGCCCATAGAAAATGGCGGTTTGTTATACTGTAAGTATCTGATTTTAAATACTTTGCGTATTGAATTAATGAAGCAAAATAAAAAGCACCAAACAAAACGTCCTTCCGTTCTGTTGCCCAAGCCACTGACTCTACACGCATCGGATGAATACCAAACAGCAACGCCACTAGCAGTGATGTCCATTGACTGAAACCCATCAAACCGACAAGGCGATAGACCAAAAAGACAGTGATAAGGTGTAAAATAAGATTATCGGTATGTATCAGCCTTGACAAACCATCGGCATCTACTAAGGCTTTTTCGATAGCAAATGTGAAAATAGGCAGTGGATTATAACCACCCAT
>JAYTMI010000915.1:0-2564 GCA_043728625.1 Saprospiraceae bacterium
CGGTCAAAATTTTGAAAAAAATATGCCGTCCTGACTCAAATTGCATTGATGTCGGTTGCCATAAAGGTGAAATGCTTGACCTCATCCTAAAATTTGCACCTAAAGGACAACACGACTGTTTTGAACCCCTACCCGATCTTTATACCGGTTTGATTCAAAAAAAATACCCTCCAAATTGCTATTTTCATGAAGTGGCTTTGAGCCGTGAATCAGGTACAACCAGCTTCAACTATGTCGTTTCAAACCCTTCTTATAGTGGTATTTTGCGCCGACGTTATGATCGTCCAAATGAGGAAGACACAATCATTACAGTGCGAACGGAATTACTTGACAATATTATTCCGTCTGATAAAATGATAAATTTCATTAAAATAGACGTTGAAGGTGCAGAAATGCTTGTTTTAGAAGGCGCACAAAAGACAATCAACCGTTGCAAACCCATCATCGTTTTCGAACATGGACTCGGCGCATCGGATGTCTATGGAACAACGCCACGTCAAATTTTTAATTTTTTTGAAAAAAATAATATGCACATATCCTTGATGAGTGATTGGTTGTCGTCAAAGCCCCCCCTCAGTATCGAAGCCTTTGAATATCAATTTAACTACTCTAAGAACTACTATTTTATCGCCCACCCTGTTGGTTAATGGTTATTGGTTATTTGAACAAACCAGTAATCTATCAACCAATAACCAATCAACCAATTTCCCAATCACCAATAACCGATAACCAATAACTATTACTAATTTTGCCGCGTGAAAATACTCGTATTGACTTCTCGATTTCCATATCCGCTTGAAAAAGGCGACAAGTTGCGCATCTACTATCAGATTCGTGAACTGCATCGTGCGGGTTACGAAGTTCAATTGGTATCGTTGACAGAAGAGAAAATTAAAAAGATTGATTATCAACAAGTTAAGGCATTTTGTTCAAAGATATTTGTCTATCGAACCACTCGTTTTTCGGTATTTATACACGCTGTTGTTAATATACTGAAAGGGATAAAACGTCCTTTTCAAGTGGCTTATTTCTATGATTTTAGCATCAAAAATGCGATCGACCAAATCATTGAAACAGAAAAACCTGACCACATTCATTGCCACCTTGCCCGCATGAGTGCTTATGTTGAGCATAAAACATTGCCCAAAACCCTTGATTTTATGGATGCTTTTGGGGCAGGAACGATGCGTCGAGCAGATATTTCACCCTTCTATATTCGCCCTTTTTGGCGTATCGAGGCGCGTTTGATGCAGCGTTATGAGCAATATATTGCTTCAAAATTTGACTTTTCGACCATTATCTCCAAACAGGATAAAGAACGTTTGCCGTTTGCAGCAACCTCTAAAACGGTGCACGTCATACCCAATGGCGTAGATGTTGATTTTTTTGATAGGTCTGATTTTCAAAATCAAAATAATACAATAGAAAAAAAATACGACATCTGTTTTGTTGGTAACTTGGGTTATTATTCTAATGTCGAGGCAGTTCGGTTTTTAATCCAAAAAATAGTGCCTTTGGTGAAAGCGCAAAAGCCCGACGTGACGGTTTTATTGGCAGGTGCAAGACCGACCTCAGAGATTTGGGGCTTCGAAAACGACCATGTTAAAGTCATTGGTTGGCTTGACGATATTCGTGAAGCTTATGCCCAATCTCGCATTTTAGTCGCTCCTTTGATGCACGGTATTGGACAACAAAATAAAATATTAGAAGCGATGGCGATGCATGTGCCTGTCGTCACAACGACTCGTGTAAACAATGCGATTGGTTCAACGGCGGGAAAAGATATTTTATTAGCTGATACTGAGGGGGTCTTTGCAGAACAAATACTAAGGTTATTACAAAACATTGATTTACAAAATATTATAAGTAAAAATGGACGTACATTTGTTCAAGAAAATTACTCTTGGCAACATTCGACCCAGCTTTTTATGGACTTATTAAATGAAAAAATTATTGAAAAACAACCAAACTAAATTTGGTTTGTTTAGTTTATAAATTCAAAAACAAAGTATGATAGAGACAACACTCTTACCAAGTATGGAAGAAATAACCAGTTTAAATACTATTGAAGAAGCCATTGCTGACATACGTGCAGGAAAAATCATCATTGTCGTGGACGATGAAGACCGCGAAAATGAAGGCGATTTCATCTGCGCTGCCGAGTTGGTTTCGCCTGAAATGATTAATTTCATGGCAACACATGGACGAGGTTTAATCTGTACACCAATCGAAGAAAGCCGTGCAGATGAACTCGAATTGAAACCAATGGTACCTGAAAATACAGCTCTCCACGAAACTGCTTTCACCATTTCAATAGACCTTTTGGGGCATGGTTGCTCGACAGGTATCAGTGCTTACGACCGTTCAACGGGCATACGTTGGATGACAAATCCTGCTGCAAAAGGTGTTGATTTCGCTCGTCCGGGACATATTTTCCCTTTGAGAGCTAAGACAGGCGGCGTTTTGAGGCGCACAGGACATACGGAGGCAGCGATTGATTTTGCACGTATGGCAGGTTTGTACCCTGCAGGTGTTTTGGTAGAAATATTGAATGAAGACGGCAC
>JAYTMI010000916.1:0-2078 GCA_043728625.1 Saprospiraceae bacterium
ATGACCCCCTCAGTATTTGGCACTTTAGAAAAGGGTTCGCCGAGCAAACCAGCTATTACAAAAGAAAGCGTACATCATTTCTATAAATTCGTTTCGGGCAATGTTTTGACCCGCCCGTCTTGGTTTATGGATGTCGAACAACAAGGCGAAGGTATTGTGGATGTGATGACGCATTTGGTGGACTTGGTACAATGGGCAAGTTTTCCGAATCAAACTTTAGATTATACCAAAGACATTCAAGTAAATACCGCCAAACGCTGGGCAACAGATATGACATTGAGCCAATTCAAAACCATCACCAAAACCGATGGTTTTCCCGATTATTTGAAAAAAGCAGTCGTCAAAGACAGCATCTTACAAGTGTTTTCCAATGGCGAAATCAACTATACACTGAGGGGTGTCCATGCCAAAACCTCCGTCATTTGGAACTTCAAAGCACCCGATGGCACAGGCGATACGCATCAATCCATTATGCGCGGAACAAAAGCCAACCTCTCTATTCGACAAGGTGCAGCAGAGCAATATCAACCTACTTTGTATATCGAACCGAATCGCTCAAATGCCGATTTCGCCCTTGCACTCAAAGAAGCGTTTATTGTTTTGCAACAAAAATACCCTGATGTAGCAGTGGAAGCGGCGGGAAAAAATTGGAAAGTCGTTATTCCTGAAAAATACAAAGATGGACACGAAGCCCACTTCGCAAGGGTGACAGACCGCTTTTTAGAGTATCTTTTAAAAGGCAATATGCCCGAATGGGAAGTACCGAATATGTTGGCGAAGTATTACACGACGACGAAAGCGTATGCGATGAGCAGAAAATAAAGTGAAAATAAAAGCTAAAAATAACAACACGTTAGGGAAATTTTCAAAATTTCCCTAACGTGTTGTTATCCTTCTTTCCCCCATTTATCAGAAACAATTGCATTACAGCAAAAAGATATTGGGTTTGTAAAACATTTTCCCAATCTTCGTACCGCATTTTAAATGCTTGTATGAAATTAAATTCGGAAACCAACCATCTTTTAAAATCTAAACCAACGCTTCTATATGAACGCAACAACAAGAGTGCAACTGTCTGCCATGATGTTTCTCCAATTCTTTGTGTGGGGCGCATGGTATGTCACGATGGGTACATATCTCACCGAAACCTTGAAAGCCACAGGTGTCCAAACGGGTGCGGCGTACAGTGCAAACGCCATTGCGACCATTATTTCCCCTTTTATCGTCGGCTTGATTGCAGACCGCTATTTTGCTGCGCAAAAGTTTATGGGTGTGCTGCATTTGGTGGGTGCGGCATTGTTGTATTATTCGACAACTATTACCGATCCAAACCTCTTTTTTTGGATAATTTTGGTCTATTCGGCGGCTTATATGCCGACATTGGCTTTGTCCAATGCCGTTGCGTTCAATCTGATGTCAGAACCAGACAAAGAATTTCCGCGCATCCGTGTTTTCGGAACACTCGGTTGGATAACCGTTGGACTCATCATTGGCGCATTGCATTTTGAAGCGGCTGCGAACTTGGCTGCGACAGCTATACCATTTAAAATAGCTGCTGGTGCATCCCTTTTGCTTGGACTTTATTCATTTACGCTCCCAAATACGCCGCCCAAAGCCCAAAATACTGAGGGGGCAACTATTGGACAAATACTGGGACTCGATGCCTTGGTTCTGTTTAAAGACCGTTCTTATCTCGTGTTTTTCATCGCTTCCATTTTGGTGTGTATTCCTTTGTCGTTTTATTATAGTTTCACAAACGCCTTTCTCACGCAGGTCGGCATGGAAAACGCAACGGGTAAAATGACGATGGGGCAGATGTCCGAAGTCCTGTTTATGGTGCTTTTACCCTTGTTTTACAAGCGTTTGGGCATCAAAAACATCCTCGTTGTGGCTATGCTCGCTTGGATGGTGCGTTTCTTATGCTTTGGTTTCGGTAATGTGGACGGTCTGATTGGGCTGTTCTATCTTGGCATCATACTACATGGCGTTTGCTACGATTTTTTCTTTGTTTCAGGCATGATTTATACGGAAACGAAAGCAGGTCCAAACATCAAAAGTGCGGCACAAGGCTTAATCAC